>CAOJZR010000081.1 GCA_948466105.1 uncultured Bacillota bacterium
ACCATAAGTATCATATAATTTAAATGCTGAAGTTGCATCTAATTGTTTATCTTTTAATGTAGTAATGATTTTATCAAACTCTTTTAAACCACGATCTAAAGTCTTACTAAATTGTTTTTTCTCTGTATCTAATACTTCTAAAACAGCATCTTTGTTTTTTACTAATTCTTCATAATATTTTTGATATTTATCAATAATCATTAACGCAAGAACTTTATCAAAATCACTATGGATATCCAAATCTAGTTTTTTAGCGTATCTAAGCATACGTCTAATAAGACGGCGAAGAATATAGCCTTGATCAGTATTAGAAGGCTTAATTAAAGCATTATCGCCACTTATAATCACAATTGCTCTTATATGATCGGCAATAATTCGCATAGCAATTTCATTGCCTTGATAAGGTTTGTTACTAAGTTCCTCAATTTTATTGATAATATCAATCCACAGACTTGATAAATAGTTATCATCTTTGTGTTCTAAAACAGCAGTTATGCGTTCTACGCCCATTCCCGTATCAACATTTTTTTTAAGTAAAGGAATAAGTGTTCCATCACTCTCTTTTTTATATTGCATAAAAACATTATTCCATATTTCTACATAACGTTCATCACTTGGATCATATACATCAGGAATATCATCATCACTTCGAAAATAAAAAATCTCTGTATCAGGACCACAAGGGCCAATTTCTCCAGCGGGACCCCACCAATTATCTTCTTCCCCCAAATAAGCAATATGACTTTCAGCTATTCCAAGATTTTTCCAAATTTGTGCTGATTCATAATCAGGTCCAACCACATCATTGCCTTTAAACACAGTAACTGCTAAACGTTTAGGATCAATGTGTAAATGTTGGGTTAAAAATTCATAACTCCATGTAATTGTTTCTTTTTTAAAATAATCTCCCAAACTCCAATTGCCTAACATTTCAAAAAAAGTATGATGTGTCTTATCTCCAACTTCCTCTAAATCTGTTAAACGGAAACATTTTTGAACATCAGTAAGACGAGAGCCTTCTGGATGTTCTTCACCCATTAAATATGGTACAAGAGGTTGCATTCCAGCTGTATTAAAAAGACAGGTAGGATCATTTTCTGGTACTATTGGTGCACTTGGAATAAGTTTATGTCCTTTGGAAATAAAAAACTTTATATATTCATCTTTAATGTTCATTTTTATCACCTTCTATTACTTTGATAGCTTTTTTTTCTAAATCTTCAATACTTCCATCATTGACAATAACATAATCAAAATCATCATAACTATCAAGCCCTATTTCTGTTTCATGTTGTTGTTCACTAAGTTTTAAATTGTTATTAAAATTGGGTCTTACAAGTCTAATAACAGTTACATTGTTAAAATGTTTTCTAATTTCCTCTATTTCACTTATCATACGTGCATCAGATATAACAATAAGTTCAAAATAATCTTCATAAATCTTTATATCATCTATCATGCGTTTTACAAAGAACAAAGGGCCTAGTTTAGACCTTATTTTTGTTCCTGTTAGTTGTAAAAGAGTTCGAGGCTTACTATTCTCACTTAAATCCCAACCACTTATTTTACTAACATAGTGTTTTAAATAATAAGCAAACGATAGTTCAATTGAGCTTACTTTATAATGCTTTCTAATTATATTGGTTAAAGTATCTTTGCCACTTTTGGCTTTACCAGCAATTATATATATTTTCATTAAAGCTCCTAATCATAATTTAAGATATCAAATTTATTACTCAAAAAAATGATAATGGCTTTTAATATAGCAATAACTGGTGTAGCGATTAACATACCTATAATTCCCCAGAAATAACCAAAGATTAATAAGCCAATAATAATTGAAACTGGATGTAATTTAGTTGTTTTACTCATTACTAATGGTTGGAAAAAGTTTCCTTCAAAAAATTGTATAACAACAATTGATATTAAAGTTAAAATTCCAACAGTAAAATCTTGAGAGAAACCAACAATCACCGCTGGAGCTCCTCCGATATATGGCCCAGCGTAAGGAATTATATTAGTAAGGCCACAAAATAAACCAAAGATTATCGCACCTTTTAAGCCAAAAATCCAAAAACAAATACTTGAAATAACAAAAACAATTGTCGAATCAAGAAGTGCTCCTTTAACAAAATTGCGAAGACAAATATCAATTGTTGAAAATAGTGATCGAGCATCTGTACGCATCTTTTTAGGAATTAATGGTAAAATGGTATCACTAGCATTATCAAAACTCACAAGTAGGAAAAAACCAATGATTAAGCCAACTACAAAAGTACCAATGCCTGAGATAAAAGAGGTGACAAAGCTTACTAAAATTGTTGGTAAAGAGGCGACTAAATTACTACTTATTTCTTCTAATTTGGCAAACATTTCAGCTTCAATATTACTTACATCTATATTACCAGTACTAGCAATTTTATCAAAAATGCCATCAACCCATAGTTTTAACTTATCAAAAACATCAGGAATCATGACAACAAAATCATTTATCTGTTCTGATAAAACTGGAATGATTGAACAAACAATAACAATTATAAGTCCGATAAAAACGAAATAGACTATCAAAGCGCCTAAAGTTCTATTTATTTTCTTTTTCTTTAACCAAGATACAATTGGATCAAATAACCAAGCAAAGATAAAACCAATAAATAATGGTGCGATGATTTTTAATATGCTTTTTATAAAAGTAATAATGGTTAGTTCTTTAACAATTTTTATAATTGTATAAGCACCAAGTATTAAAAGAATAATATATAAAACTTGTAATACTTTTTTGCTTAAGATCATCACTTCATTTATCTTGGTTTTATCTATTTCTTTAGTATTAATTTGTTTTTTATTAAACATTTAGATGCTCATTAATTCACTTTCTTTGATTTTTAATTTTTCATCAACTGTTTTATTATATTTGACTATTATATCTTGAATATCGTTAGTTAAAGCCTTTACTTCATCTTCAGGTAATTCTTGTTTTTTTATTTCTGCATTACTATCTTGTCTTATATTTCGAAGAGCAATTTTGCATTCTTCAGCCATTGTTTTTGCTTGTTTAACATATTCTTTTCTTGATTCTTCAGTTAATTGAGGAATGTTTAAAATAATAACTTCACCATTATTATTAGGAGTCAATCCTATATTAGATTCATAAATACCTTTTTCGATACTTGCTAAACATGATTTATCAAAAGGTTTTATCATTAACTGACGGGCTTCAGGAATTGAAATAGTCGCTAATTGTTTTAAAGGTGTTGGGGTACCATAATAAGAAACAACAACACTATCTAAAATATTAGGATTAGCGCGTCCTGCTCTAATATTAGTAAATCTTTTTTCTAGATTTTCAATTGCATTTTGCATTTTAATTTCGGTTTGATTTAAAATATCCATAAAATTCGTCCTTTCATATTAATATTATAATATAAACTAAGCTTTTATTCAATATATTTAATTATAATTAAAAAGAAAAAGCCCATCTTAAAAAGAATTTTTTATAAGATGAAACTTATTTCATATATTAAAGTAATTATTTATTTAGCTTTTCTTTTAAGACTTTTACTACTGGACGATAACCGATACGGGCTGATGTGCTTTTAGTACGTGTGCAAAGCTTAATCGTTGAATCAATATACCAAGCTAAGGAAGAACTACCTGCTGATGTTTTAGTCCAATAACCATAAGTACTACTATCTATATTAGGACAGCCAGCCTCATAACAATGAATTGCTCGGTCAACAAGCCACCAATAGTTACTCTTGTTTTCTATATTAGAACTACTACATGCACTATCAGTATTTATATCAACATTATAGTCAATATGCAAGATGCTAGCAAGTTCATTAGCAGTTATCAATCGTGAGCGATGACCATCTTGTAACTCAAACTGTGTCCAATCATCATAGCTAGCAGCAGAATCGCTCCATGAACTCTCAGCAATGGTATTATGATCTAAAATTAGATTTACATTAGAACTATCTTTACTATCTAAAAAAGTAAACCAGCGCATACAGCCTTCTTTAGCTCCAGTATTTGAATTGTTATTCCACATTTCTTCACTACATACACCTTTTTTAGGATCAAAGTAAACAATATGACCATTTTCATATATACTATCCTTACTAGATACAACTGAGCATGTCTTTAAATCGGTATTTGAAACAGCACATAGTTTATAATAATAAGTTGTATTTGCTTTTATACTATCTACTAGATTACAAGTTGATGAAACATTTTTGGTAATTAATGATTGATTATTGATAACTTTATCTTCAACTTCATCATAATAACAGATATATTCTTTTATGCCGCTTAAAGCTTTGGAGTCATTATAATTTATTATAATGCTTGTAGGAGATGAGATGGCTGTATTAACAACTGGACTAGTAGGTGGCGTATTATCAATGGTTGTTATATCGATTGTAACTATCTCACTTGTCTCTTTACCATCACTTACTTTTGAGTATACTGTTG
>CAOJZR010000082.1 GCA_948466105.1 uncultured Bacillota bacterium
CCATATTTATAATCAAAGAAATCATCTAAAGCCCCTGTAAAAACTACTTTACCAGTAAATTCTTTATCTTTATACATTATTTTTTTATTAGCAAAATCAATTTTAATTAAAGTTTTGGCATCTGTATTTAATAATACATCAATATTAGAATGATTTAACATATTAGTAAACAACTTGGTATAACCATCTTTAGGCATATATTGGTAAATATCACTAAAATATCTATCATCATAGCCTAAAATAACAGGCACTCGATTAATAACACTAGTATCAATCTCAGTAATAGGAATGTTCCATTGCTTAGCTGTATAATTAACAAACACTTTCTCATATACATAGTTACCAAATTTTTTGATAACTGGATCATCACTAGCGATTAAATCAAAAATTGATACTTTTTTTTCATTTGGATATTTTTTGATTAATTTTGTTTTAATTAAAGTAGCCATATTAGAATCAAATAATAATTCTAATGATTTGAAATTAAAAGGAATAGGAACAATTTGTCCATCTATTTTACCAACAACACGATGTTCATAAAAATACCAAGAAGTATAATTACTTAAAAAATCAAAAACAGCTTTATTATTAGTATGGAAAATATGCGGTCCATATTTATGAACGCGAACATTATTAGCCAGATGTTCTTCATACATATTGCCTCCAATATGATTTCTTTTTTCAATGACTAATACTTTTTTATTTTTATTAGCCATCTTACAAGCGATGGTCGCACCAGCAAAACCAGAGCCAATAACAATAACATCATACATTTTATTCACTCCTTAAATCTCTTTTTATAATAACTTTATATACTATTAAATACATGCTAAATTGTAAAAACATGGTTATAAAATAAGAACCACATGCCCCTATAAGACCATATATGTTTATTGCAAACAATGATATTATGGTACCTATAATTGCAATAATAACATATA
The DNA here is from genome assembly GCA_948466105.1 of uncultured Bacillota bacterium. Lineage (GTDB taxonomy): Bacteria > Bacillota_I > Bacilli_A > RF39 > UBA660 > CAOJZR01. The sequence goes on from CAOJZR010000082.1 coordinate 942, forward strand.
AAATAAATTGTACAAAGGTTTTTATAATTGCTACTAAAGATGTATAAAAATAACTTCCACATGTATATAAAATAGCTCCTAAAATAATAATGATTAAATTATTTAAATAGGCATCTAGTTTAATACCATAGATTATATTTAAAACAGGGATACCTAAAATAAAGGTTGCTAAAATGATAATTATACTTCCTATAAAAATAATTGTAAAAATATGGTTAATGATTTTTTTAAACATTTTTATATCTTTCTTTTTAAGACTATTTGATAATGATGTCAAATAAGGATTTAAAAGATATTGTCCAAATAGACTAACAACTGAAGCTGGCATAATTATTATTCCATATATAGTTTGAAGATGCTCTTCTACTCGCCCATCTAAAAGATATTTGGATATACTTGATACATAAATAAATAAAAATAGTAAGGCAAAGGAAAAGAAGCCATTTTTAAAAATTTTTAAAATATTATTAATATCTATTGTTTCTTCTTTTAAAATAAAATGATGTGCGTTTTTTATATCATAAATAAGAAGAATAAGCCAAATAAAATCTGCACTTAAAATAGCAAGTAAAATATTTTTAGTTATATAATCAACACTTAAAAAAATAATGACTGTTAAAAAAGCTTTTAAAGTAAGTGAGATACCAACTTTGTATAAAAAACCATTTTTTTGCATAATACCATAATAAATTTCAGCAATGCTCTCTAAGCCCTTTAATAAGGCTAAACCAAGTAATATTAATATTTTATTAATATTATAGTTTTTGATAAAGATATATATAAATATACATATAAACATCATAGCAAAAGTAATATATCGGTGAATAATGTATTCTCTATTATTTATTTGGTTAGTTATATCTGTGACATGAAATACTAGTCCTTCATAACCGATAATTATACAAAATAAACAAGCAAGGGAAAACATTAATGTAAAGGTACCAGAGATATTAGTGCCATTAATTCTAACAACTATAATCATTAGAAATAAAGAAATAAAGGCATTAAGTGTTGTTCCAAGCATATTCCAGAAAAAGTCTTTTTTATTTGTCATTGTTTTTTTCCTTTAAAAGAGAAATTTCTTGAATGAGTAATATTATTTTTTGTCTTTGGTCAGATATAATAATAGTAAGTGAGATTGAAATAAAAAGTAAAATTACTAAGAAAACACCTATTATCATATTAGACATCACTTCAAATCCAAAAATATCAGCAATTAACATAAGGGTATTGGGAACTAAACTAACTAAAAATAATATTAAAATAGAAATAAACCATAATAAAGAATATTTAATAGGAATTTTGCCTTTTTTTAAGACATGAATGACAATGATTAATAAAAATAAGGCAACTAATAAAACGCCAATTCGTAAATTTAAGGACATTATTTACTCCCCCTTATAATGATTGCTAAAATCACATTTATCATATAATAAGCTGATTTAAATGGTGTTATTGATGATTTGCCTGCTACTCGTTCTTTCATCAAAACTGGAACTTCCTCTACACTATAGTTTTGTTTTAAAAGATCGACAGTTGAAATAGGTTCAGGATATTCTATTGGATAATCATTGGCAAATATATTTATCACTTCTTTATTACAAGCACGAAATCCTGAAGTGGTATCATATATTTTTTTATGAGTTACGAGTTTAATAACAAAAGAAATAACATTAATACCTAATCGGCGCATAGTTGTTGAGTAAAAATTGTTACTAGTTTTTTTTATAAAGCGCGATCCAACTGTCATATCGGCTTTATTATCAATGATTGGTTGAATTATATCTTTTATATATGTCACATCATGTTGACCATCCCCATCAAATTGAATAGCAATATCATAATTATGATTTTTGGCATATTTATAACCTGTTTGAACTGCTCCACCAATGCCTAAATTTTGAATAAGATCAATAACAGGAATTTGGTTATTTTTACAAATTTGTCCTGTTTGGTCTTTAGAACCATCATTTATGACAATAATATCGTAATTTGTTTTATATTTTTTATTGTATTTTAAAACGCTTTTTACTGTATTTAATATGTTGGCTTCTTCGTTATAAGCAGGGATTATTACTAAAATCTTCATACTAACCTCTCATCTCTATGTTTTATTATATCATAGGCTTCTATTAAAAAGCTAGATATTTTTATGGCCTTTCTATTTTGGTATTTTTTATAATTTTATAAAAATAACTAAGTTATGATAAACAAATTTTTATTACTGTTTTTAATAATTAGCAATATAAAATCGTTAGGATTATTTTGATGTAAACCCCATTTAGGAGACATCAAATAAAAAAACTAGTAAAAAAATCAAGATCGAACGATAGTGAGTTCATCTAGACCCTTGGTTTTTGTTATACAATTACAATATTTATTCAAATAAAGCTTGTCTTTATTTGTTATTAATTGTATAGCTTATAATTATCTCTATATAGATTTATAAAAGTTACTTTTTCTCTCGTTGTGCCTTGAGGAAGGCCTGGTATTTTTTTAGTATCTCATATCTTTCTTTGTAGTCTTCCTTAGTTAAATCTTTTTCTTTAGGACGACCACGTTTTTTGCCTGTTATCAGTTCTGGATTATCTATTTTATATTTCCATATTTTAATAGTACCAGATGGAATACCATATTCTTTTGCAAGTCTATATCCAGATTCACCTTTAACGTACCTTTGAATTATTTCTTGTTGCTCCTTTTCAGTATATTTAATATATTTCTGACCTTTTTTTTGCCATGATAAAACACCTCCTTTTGGAAGTGTATTCTACTATAAAATAGTTTTTTTATAAATGTCTGCTTAGAGGGATGCATTTCATTTCTTAACGGTTTTATATTATAAATAAAATTCTTAAAGAAAAAAGGTATTAATTTTGCTTTTTAAAATAAGTTGTTTGTATATATTGATAAATGAAATGAATTTTTTAATTTATTTTTCCAACCAAATGCTTTTAACAGTTGCATATAGGTGCTGATGAGGGTTGCCGTTAGCATACAATTCAAATATTACTGTTTCTAAACTAGTTATGTTTGATATATTAAGGTTAAAAAGTTCGCTGCGGGAAGTCAAAGTTGCTTTTTGTTCATAACTACTTTTTTCTTTTATCATTAAATTTAATCTACTATAATCAATGTCATTTGTATTTGGAGTATAACCAGTATAATACAAATTATAAACATCAGCTTTTACATAGGAATAATCACCTAAATCAACTGTATTTTTAGTATATATATATACATTCCCAAAATGGTTATTTCGTACATAATAGCCATGCAAAACATAACCATCGCTTGTACTAGTCGCTTCTTTAGAATTGTTAGAATACCTAGCACCTACTAACCAACCACCTGTAAGATGCGGAAACTCATTTCCTTCTTTATATAAATATAGTTTATTAGCAATATTTAAATCAACA
>CAOJZR010000083.1 GCA_948466105.1 uncultured Bacillota bacterium
GTATCCTCACTAACAATTCTCCTCACAACTTGAGGGGTATTTTCTTTAACTACTGTATTTGTCTGTGGCTCGTTTAAACTTTTAACAATATATGGCTTATACAAAGTTCCACCATTAACTAAGGCACTTACAGCTGTTATCTGCTGAATTGGGGTTACTGATACACCTTGACCAAAGGCAGTAGTTCCAAGCTCTAATTGTCCTACACGATCTAAATTAAAAATTATTCCTGAGGCTTCACCATTAAGGTCAATGCCTGTTTTTTTACCAAAACCAAACAAATCAATATAGCTAAATAATTTTTCTTTTCCTAATTTTAGACCTAAGTTAACAAAGCCAGGGTTACAAGAATTTTCAACGACTTGTAAATAGGTTTGATTGCCATGACCACCATGCTTCCAACAATGAAGGGTGGCATTTTCCACTTTTATTCCCCCTGAATCAAAAAACATATCTTTATCTAAATCAACGATTTTTTCTTCTAAAGCAGCAGCTAAAGTGACAATTTTAAAAGTTGAACCTGGTTCATATGTAGCCCAAATGGGCAAATTCCGATTTATTTCTTCTACTGTATAATTTTGATAATTAGCTGGGTCAAAATCAGGTCGCGCTGACATAGCTAAAATTTCTCCTGTTTTAGGATTCATTGCTATTCCTAAAGCTTGATCAGCATTATATTTAAGCATAGCATTATCTAATTCACGTTCTAATGATGCTTGAATCTCATTATTAATTGTTAATGTCATATTAACACCATCTTGTGGTTCAACATAAACTTCGTTAAGTTCTAAGCGATTCCCCTTTGCATCACTATAATATTTAATTGCTCCATAACTACCTGTTAAATACTTATCATACATTAACTCTAGCCCACTTAAACCTTGATTATCAATACCAACATAACCAATAATATGCGACATATAGCTTCCAAAAGGATAATAACGTTTTGATTCTTTAACTAAATATACACCAGGTAAATTTAAACTATTTATTTTATCAGCAACTTCATAAGTTAGTCTTCGCCCTTCTGGATGAACACGCTCAATTGATGTTTTTTTACTAACATGACTATACATATCTTCATAACTAACATTTAAAATACTTGCAAGTTCTCTAGTGGTTTTTTCTTTGTCAACAATTTGATTTGGTATTAAAACAAGGGATGTAGTTGTTATATTGCTAGCTAAAACAACACCATTTCGATCATAAATAACCCCTCTATCAGGCTCTAATGGGAGATTTCTGCTCCACAATGAATTAGCATAATTATTTAATTTTCGATATTGAAATACTTGAATATAAAAAACTTTTCCTATAATTAGAATAAAAAGAAAAATAAGGACTACTAAAACTATCCTAATTCTAATATGTATTTTTTTAAAGAACATATTATCACCTAATTATATATATGAAAATATGGACAAATTTATTAAATTTTTTCCTTTTGAAAGTAGTTATATGTATCATCCCATAGTTTATTAAAAGTGATACTATCTACCTTTTCATCTGTAAGTCTACTATAAAATAAATCTAAAAAAGCACTAGTACAATCTTTGCCTTTATGAATATTTTGTAATATTAAATTACACCACACTTTATTTTCTTTATAGTAAGTAGAATTAATATATTCTTGTTTTAATTTTTCATATGTTTTGCTAACATCAAATTGTTTTAATTTAATATTAAATTGTTTAGTATCAATGATTAGGTATTTATAAAAAGGTCCATCAACAGGTTGTCCTATAGAACCTGGACTTATAAATAGCTTATTTTTAAATTTAGTATTTTTATATATATGAAAATGTCCATATAAACAAATATCAAAATCATATTGTTGATATATTTTTTCAATTAAAGTGGTTGTATCTTTATAACCATTACCATGAATTAATAAAATTTTATATTTATCTATATTAATAAGTTGATATTTTGATAGTGTTTTTATATATTCTAAATTTTCTTTAGTTAAAATATTATAAGTACTGGCTATTGGTTTATAATTATTAAATTCTTTTTTTTCACTAGAATAATTTAATATATACGATTCTCTGTTACCCAAAATAATATAATCACCATATTTTTTTACTAAATCAAGAACTTCATTACTACAAGCTCCATCAGTAATATAATCGCCTAAAAAAATAAATTTATCTACTTTTTCTTTTAATGCATCTTTTATAGCTAAATTTAAAGCACATAGATTAGAGTGAACATCGCTTATTACTGCTAATTTCATATATCCTCCTTACTATTAAAATCATAATTATCTAAGACTTCATTAATTGTACTTAACGTAAAACCTTTTTGATATAATTTTTGTTTTAATTTATTAAATAATGTATAACCACTATACTTTTTAGATAAAGTATTATACAATTTATCACATTCTTTATTTATAATATCATCTTTTATATCAATATTATCTAAATTTAAAATAACTAATTCTTTTTTATAACCTAGATTTACAAGTTCATCAAGCATTTTCTTTTTAAACATGTAGCTAGAATATTTATGATTAGTTTTGATTTTTTTTTCTAACATTTTGTTTATTTTATCATTTTGCAAATCAGTATTAAACTTAGACAATTCTTTTTCAATAATTACATCAGCAATATTGTGTTCTATTAAATCTGCTTTTATTCTATCAGGTCCTATATTAGATAAATTTATTTTATCAGCTACATAAGCTTGTGCAAAGGTTATATCATTAACTAAACCAATTCTTTTAAGTTCATTTATAATCTTTTTTTTATCACTAGCTATTACATTATTTTTATCTAAATATTCATCTATTTCTTTTTCACTGCGAAGTCTTCTTAAAATCGTTTTAACTGTTTTGTTATAAATATCATAATATTTAGTGTCAATATTTATCTTATTTAATGTTTTAGCATCAATATGGTGATTATATAAAAGACCATTTTCTAATATAACATCATCATAGGTAATCAAAGATATATTATCATCAAGCTCTATTTTATATTTTCCACTTTTGGTTTTTTTTATTTTTTCTATTTTCATCTTATCACCTAGTTAAATATATCGCAAAAACATTTGTTTGTAAATACCTATCTATATCTATTATACAATTTGTATTTACATTTTCCTAAGAATTTAAAGATCAAAAAAGGCTGAAATAAAATTGTACAATCAATTTCATAACAGCCTTTTTAAAATTATTATATTACTTTAAAATGGTTATTCTTTTCCTTTTATATTTCCGGTCATATCTTTGATAAATAGTTTAATGTCATATTTAAAATAATTAATTGTAGCTACGATTAAAATTGTAAGTGGTAAAGATAAGATAATCCCACCAATACCTAATAATGCTCCTCCAATAAAAATAGAGAAAATAACTAAAACAGGGTGTAACTGATTGGTCTTACCATAAACTAATGGATTAATCACATAGCCATCTAAAGCTGATAAAATCATAATGACAATACCAGTTTTAATAAGTAAACTAGTACTTATAACACTAGCTGTAATAGCAGCAATAATATTTACAAAAATGCCACCAAAATAAGGAACAAGGCCTGCAATAGCGGCTAAAAAACCAAGTAAGATAGCATTAGGATGACCAATTATAAAATAAGCGAATCCATATTCAAAAATAGTAATAAATAGAATCTTCACAAAACCAGATAAATAATTTTGCATTTCTTTATCAATTCTTTGAATATATAAAAAAGCTTTGCGACTTTTCTTAGATACAAATTTATGCACCCATTGTCTTATTTTATTCATATCAATCAAAAAATAAATTGATACAGAAAAAACAATGAAAATAAATGATATATAACTAACTGAAGCGCTTACAACATTAATAGCTCCATTAGAGATATATTTACTAATTGAAGCAATGATATCATTAAAACTAGTATTTAAAGTATCTTGAATCTCACCTAAATTAATATTATGATTAACTGACATTTCTTTTAAAAAGGTTATAATACTACTAAAAAGATTACCTAATTGATCAACTAAAAGTGGAACTGCTGTTACAGCAACAAGAGCGACCACTGCTAATATAACAAAAAGAATAAGCCCCACTCCTATTGATTTAGGAATATTTTTGGTCTCTAGATATTTTAAGAAAGGATATAGGGCATAAGCTAAAACAAATGCAAAAAAGAATGGCGAAATAATATTTATTGCTTTTGATGTAATTCCTAACCATAGATTACCTGTTTGATAAAGCAAATAGACAATAACAACAATAAGCGCTATGTTGATTAATTTAAAATCAGGTTTATTTTTAATCATTTTCTTCCCTACTTTCTA
>CAOJZR010000084.1 GCA_948466105.1 uncultured Bacillota bacterium
TATAGTCTACCATAAAAACTAAAAAAAGTCACCTTTAATGACTTTTTCTATACTTCCTGTAAAACAATTAAAATCATTGGCTTACATTCCGTTTTTTCATAAAAATATTTTCCTACCTGATCTCTTATACCTATTTTTACTTTATTAAAATCAACAAAATTAGGTTTAATGCTTTCATTTAGTATTTTAAGTGATAGCTCAGTTGCTTCCTTAATAATATCAATATTGTCTTTAACATAAATAAAACCCCTTGTTAAAATTTCTGGTCCAGCTAAAACTTTCTTGCTTATTTTATCCAAAGTCACAGTTACAATAACAATACCATTATCACTTAAAAGTTCACGATCCTTTAAAACCAACTCGCCGACATCACCAACCGTTTTACCATCAATTAAAATATCATCAATAGGCATTTTTTCGCCATTATCGACAAGTTTACCATCAATAAATGTTGCAACTTCACCATTTAGTTTAAGTAAAATATTCTCTTCAGCCATTCCTTTTATTCTAGCAACCTCTTTATTAGCAACTTGACTACGATATTCACCTATAACAGGAAAATAATATTTAGGTTGCATCAAATCAATCATCAACATCAAATCTTCACTCGATGCATGTAAAGATAGCGTTTTATTAGAAATAATTACTAAATTAGCACCAATTTGTGAGATATCATCAAATATTTTGGTTGCACTTTTTTCCATTCCATCATATATATGTGAAGCAAACAAAATAGTATCTGTTTCCCTAATCGTCACAAATTTGTCATAACCACGTATAATCCGTTTCAAATTAGAAAAAGGCTTTTCACGTTCATCAGATATAATAACAACAACATTTTTATCATTTATATTTCTAATCGTACCTAATTTTTTCTTATCAAAATGAATATATTTTTCATCAATTGCACGATTTATGACATTTTCTAAATTACGCCCCATAATAACAACTTTTCTATCTGTCTTCATAATCTCATTAAACAATTCTTGAATACGATATAGTTGCGCTTTAAAAACACTAAACAAAATACGATCATTATTTTTACTTAAAGTTTCACGAATAATCATATTAGTTTTATGTTTAGGGGAAGTAAAACCTTTTTTATCAGCATATAACGACTCACTCATCAAACATAAAACGCCTTGCTTCCCAACATAGGCAAGTTTTCCAACATCTGTTTTATAGGCCCCCAACATACTTGGATCAAAAACAAAATTACCTGTATAGAAAATGGCACCATCTTGTGTATATAACACATAACCAACAGCATCAGGTACTGCATGTGATAAAGCAATTGGAAAAATACTATTTTTGCCGAACTTAATACTTTTGTGTGCCTTTATCTCAATCAAATTATCTGATTTAATTTTTTCACTATCTAATTCTTCTTTTAAAACTGTTAAAGTAAAATTAGTACCATATATTTTTAAATTAGGCAAATCAAGTAAAATATCAGCTAAAGCCCCCATTTGTCCATCGTGACCATGTGTAATAAAAATACCTTTGATCTGCTCTTTATTTTTTTTCAAATATTCATAATTAGGAATGATATAATCAACACCTAACATTTTATCATCTGCATATTTCAATCCAGCATCAAAAACAAAAATGTCTTTATCAACTTCAACAACATACATATTTTTTCCTATTTCATTTAAACCACCTAAAGCAAATATTTTTATCTTACTCATTTTTTAACCTCCTTTCTTCCTAAAAATCCTAGTTCATTATATCATAATATTAAAAAATAGTAAAATATTTATATTACAATTAACCAAATGTCTATTTTAAACCAAATTAAAACTGCCACTTAGGACAGTTTTAATTTCTAGTTACAAGAAGCTCCTACTGCTTCATACATTGCTTTCAATCCATCAACAGTTATTTTGCCTTTTTTCATATAGTTTTTTAAAACTGTATTATCTGCTGCAAATTTATCTATATCCATATCATTATAATTAATAGTTACTTTAGCAGTTACTGTATCTTTATCCTTAGTTATATTATAAGTATACCCTTTATATTTATCATTATATGTCTTATACAATTTCTCTGTTTGTGTTTTTAATGTATCTAATATTTCATCATCATCACTTTTAACTACCTCAACAGTTTCTACTTCTTCTACAAGACCATCTTTATATTTTGCTGTATAAGTTGATTCAATAGTATAACCATTAGCTAAATCTGTATTTTTAGCATTACAAGTCATTGTTTTAACTTCTCCATTACCACAACCTGTCATTATGAAAGCAATTCCTAATAAACATAATAATTTTTTCATATTCCTCTCCTTACTATTATTATATTACTACAACCTTATTATATCACTTTTTTTTCAAATTTACAAAATAATTTCACTTTTTAAATTAGGATTGTTTAATACTTTAACTAAATAGTCAATTTCCTCTTTTGTATTATAAAAATACAAACTCATACGACAAGTATTTTTAACTCCTAGTTGTTCTTTAGTTATTCTTGCACAATGACTTCCAGCTCTTACACAAATATGATACTTATCTAAATAAATAGCTAAATCCTGCGCGAAAACATCTTTTATATTAAAAGTAATAATCCCACTTTGACTATTTCCATTATAAATAATTATATCTTTAACTTCACTTAACTTTTCAATTGCATATGCTTTTAATTCTTGTTCATATCTCTCTATTTTATCCATTCCAAGCTCATTTAAATAATCAATAATACTAGCAAAACCTATAACCCCAGCTATATTTTGCGTTCCTGCTTCTAAAAGTTCAGGCAATTCACTATAAACCCTTACTCCATCTGAACCAAAACTAGCATTCATACCTCCACCAAAAATAATTGGATGAATATTATTTAATAAGGTTTTTTTACCATATAAAACACCTATTCCAGTCGGCCCACACATTTTATGAGCTGAAAAAGCTAGAAAATCAACATCTAAATCTTGAACATCAACTTTCATATGTGGTACACTTTGAGCACCATCACACACTAATAAGGCCCCTTTACGATGGGCAAGGCTTGCAATAGCTTTAATATCTCTTATATCTCCCATAACATTAGTAATATGAGCAAGGCTTATAACTTTAGTTTTAGATGTCATTAACTGCTCTAAAGCTATAATGTCAATACCATATTCACTTGATTCAATATACTTTACTTTAATTCCTATTTCATCAACTAACTCAAACCAAGGTAAAATATTAGAAGCATGTTCCATCTTACTAATTATAACCTCATCATCTTTTTGCAAAGTATGACGAAAATAACCAAAAATGATTTTATTTAATGCATCTGTTGTACCTGATGTAAAAATAATTTCGCTTTGCTCTTTAGCATTTATAAAAACTCTTATTTTCTCACGTGCAGTTGCATACATAACATCTACCTTAAGACTAATACCATAATCGCCCCGATGAGCATTAGCACTGTAATTATTATAATAATCACTTATAGTTGCAGCTAAAATTTTCGGTTTTAAAGCAGTTGCTCCATTATCAAAGTAAACAATATCATTATTTAAAATATTAAAATCATCACGATTCATTTTTCACCTCCAAACTGTTTATTAATAAATCGATTTGGGCTTTATAAGTTGCATCTAAATTCAAATTTGAAGTTAAAAACGCTTTTATAAGCATTTTTATAGCCATATTTTCATCTATTCCTTTAAGCGCTAAATAAAAAAGTAAATCAGCACTGAAAGAAGAAATATTAGCACTATGATTTGCAATAACATTTTCTTCATCAATAAAAAGATTAGGATAAATACTGCACTGTTTATCAGTTAAGTTAATGATATGACTATCCTGGTTTACTATACACTCAATCATTTTTTCATACACATAACTAGATACTTGAAGCATAGTAGTACCTTCCTTAATATTAAGAACATGATTTTTAATATTACTATTAGTTTTAGGTGCTTTATGATATACCACTATATCACTACTTGTTTTGGATATACTTATAGCTTTGTTTATATAATTAAAATTGGCTTTTAAGCCATTTAACTCAACTAATATCTTTTCTTTATAACAAACACTATTATTAAATTTAGATACATAACAACTACTATTATTGTTTAAAAAAAACTGATATTGAACTTTAACTTCATCATTGCATACATATTCCATTAAATTAAGATTAACGTTATCTTCTAATTCAAATTTAATATTTAATTTAAAATCTTTGTTTTTATAATCAATTATAAGAGATC
>CAOJZR010000085.1 GCA_948466105.1 uncultured Bacillota bacterium
ACATTAAAAAAGTGATATATTCATTTTGAATATACCACTTTGTCAACAACCTGAAATAACTAATATAATATAGTTATTTTTTTATTATCTTTTTTTATTAATCTTTCGTTTTGTAAGTTTTTAAGTTCCCGCGCCATAGCAGTTCGGTCAACAGCTAAATAATCTGCCAACTCGTTGAAACTAATAGGTAAATAAATAATTTTAGTACCTCTTTTTTGTGACATTATTTTAAAATATTCAAGTAACTTGTTTCGAATAGTTTTTTTTGTTAAAATTTCGATTCGCTTATTTTGTTCAATAGATTTTGTTATAAAAAAAACAAGTAAATTTTTAGTAAATTGTTTAAAATAGATAGAACTATTATTGTTGATAATTCGTTCATATTCAATGATAATTAAACAAGTATCTTCAGTAGCTATGATTTCGTAATCATTATTTAAAAGAGCTAAATCATAATTAAAAACATCATCAATATTAAAACTATCAATAATATTTTGATTACCATTACTGTCATTTCTGATTAATTTAAGCGCACCTTTTTCAACTATGCCAATAACATTTCCACTATTAATTATTTTTAAAACAGCAGCATTTTTTTTAAAATGTAAGATGTATGCTTCTAGTTCACGAAGCATTTTTTCCTTGTTTTTCTTAGATATATTATCAAAAATATTGGTCATAATTACACCTCTTTATCTAATTTTAACAAAAATAACGATTTGTTGCAATTGCAACATTTGACTTTTATAAAAAATGATATAATGAGCATGTAATGTAGGAAGGGTGAAGTTATGAAAGTAATAAAAAGAGATGGACATATGGTTGATTATTGTCCTGAAAAAATTGAAATGGCAATTATGAAAGCTAATGCCGAGGTTGATGATGAAGATAGCGCATCAGCTACTCAAATAAAGAATATCATTAGATATATTGAAAAACTGGGGAAAAAAAGAATTCTTGTTGAAGATATTCAAGACATTATAGAAATGAAACTAATGGCGATTGGCAAGTATGCTTTAGCTAAAAAATATATAACATATAGATATACAAGAGAGCTAGTTAGAAGAAGTAATACTACTGATCGAGCAATTAAAGAGTTAATTGATGGTGAAAGTGAATATTGGAATACAGAAAATTCCAATAAAAATGCTAAAGTTGTTACAACACAAAGAGATTATTTAGCTGGTATTACAAGTACTGATATTACAAGACGTTTTTTGCTTCCAGAAGATATTGTGCAAGCACATGATGATGGCATTATTCATTTTCATGATGCCGATTATTTTGCTCAAAATGCACTTCACAACTGTGATTTAATCAATCTTGAGGATATGCTTCAAAATGGTACAAATGTAAATGGCATTATGATTGAAAAACCCCATAAATTTTTAACAGCTATGACAATTGCAACTCAATTGATTACTGCTGTTAATTCCTGCCAATATGGTGGCTGTACAATCACCCTTTCTCATTTAGCTCCTTTTGTAAGAGATAGCTATAAATATTATTTAAAAAAATATAAACAAAGAAAATTTTCTAAAGAAGATTGTGAAAAATATGCTGAAGAAGATTTAAAAAAAGAAATTATTGATGGTGTTCAAACCTTTCAATATCAAATTAATTCAATGACAACAACAAATGGTCAAGCTCCGTTTTTAAGTGTTTGTATGTATCTTGGAGAAACAAAAGAGTATAAAAAAGAATTAGCGATGATTATTGAAGAATTTTTAAAGCAACGAATTGAAGGTATGAAAAACGAAAAAGGTGTTTATGTAACACCAGCTTTTCCTAAGTTGTTATATGTTCTAGAAGAAGATAATATAAAAGAAGATAGTAAATATTATTATTTAACTAAATTGGCAAGTGAATGTACTGCTAAAAGAATGGTGCCAGATTATATTTCTGAAAAAGTTATGAAACAGCTTAAAATTGATAAAAATGGTAATGGTAATTGTTATCCTTGTATGGGATGTCGCTCATTTTTAACTCCATATGTAGATGATAAGGGTAATCCTAAATATTATGGGCGTTTTAATCAAGGAGTGGTAACAATAAATTTAGTTGATGTGGCTTTATCTAGTGACAAAGATATGGATCTTTTCTTTAAATTATTTGATGAACGTCTTGAACTTTGTCATAGGGCTTTACAAATAAGACATAAACGTCTTAGTAAAGTTACAAGTGATGCAGCCCCTATTTTATGGCAATATGGAGCTTTAGCACGACTTGGAAAAGGTGAATCAATTCATGATTTATTGCACAAGGGTTATTCAACGATTTCACTTGGTTATGCAGGATTATATGAATGTGTTAAATTTATGACAGGAAATTCACATACAGATAATGGAAAAGGAAAAGAATTTGGGCTTAAAGTAATGCAATATATGAATGATAAGTGCAAAAAGTGGAAAGAAGAAGAGGAAATAGATTATAGTTTGTATGGAACTCCTATTGAGTCAACGACATATAAATTTGCTAAGTGTCTAAAAGAACGTTTTGGAAAAATTAAAGGTATTACTGATAGAAACTACATTACTAATTCATATCATGTTCCTGTTTTTGAAGAGATAGATGCTTTTACTAAATTGAGTTTAGAAAGCGAGTTTCAAAATCTTAGTCCAGGTGGTGCAATCAGTTATATTGAAACACCTAATTTATCTAATAATTTAGATGCTGTTATGGAAATTATTAAATTTATTTATGATAATATTATGTATGCAGAATTAAATACTAAATTAGATTATTGTCATAATTGTGGTTATACTGGTGAAATTTTAATTGATGATAATTTGGAATGGTATTGTCCTAATTGTGGTAATAAAGATCATGATAAATTGAATGTTGCGCGTCGAACTTGTGGTTATATTGGATCAAACTTTTGGAATAAGGGGAGAACTCAAGAGATAAAAGAAAGAGTTATTCATTTAGATAATAAAGATTTAGAGGCTGTTTAATGCACTATAATAAAATAAGAAAAATGGATATTTCCAATGGGCCAGGTGTTCGTGTTTCAATTTTTATGCAAGGCTGTTGTTTTAATTGCAAAAATTGTTTTAATCCTGAAACACATGATTTTTTAGGAGGGTATGAATTTACTGATGCTGTTATTGATAAAGTATTATCTTTATGTGATAAGTCATATATTGTTGGTCTTTCAATTTTAGGTGGTGAGCCTATGCATCCTAAAAATATTGATGGAACATTAAAATTAGCTAAGGCTTTTAAGAATAGATTCCCTGATAAAAATATTTGGCTTTGGACTGGCTATCGTTTAGAAGCTGATTTAAAAAATAAAGAAATTTTAAAGTATTTAGACGTTGTTGTGGATGGTACATATAAAGAGGAACTAAGTAGCCCATTATTAAGATATAGGGGTTCAAGTAATCAACGAGTAATTGATGTTCAAGCGACTTTATTAAATAAAGAAATTGTTATATTTAAGGAGGATTTAGAAGTATGCGTGTAAGAGGTTTTGAAATTGCTAAAGGATATGAAGATAAAAATATTAATTTACCGATTAGGAAAACAAAAAATTCAGCTGGTTATGATGTTGAGGCTGCAGAAGATATTGTAATTCCTATGTATAAACCAGGCATCAAACCTACACTTATTCCAACAGGGTTAAAGGCTTACTGTATGGAAGATGAATACTATATGTTAGTGAACCGCAGTTCTGGACCTAAAAAAGGTTTTGTAATGGCTAACAGTATAGGAATTATTGACGCCGATTATTATGGTAATGAAACTAATGATGGACATTTTTACTTTCAATATTTTAATTTTTCTGATCATGATATTGAAGTAAAAAAAGGAGATATAATTGGTCAGGTTATATTTCAAAAGTATTTAATTGTTGATGATGATAAAGCAATAGGTATTAGAACTGGTGGCTTTGGTTCTACTAATAAATAAAAGAAAACTTACGATGTCATTCGTAAGTTTATTTGTTTATGATTTCAGCTTTACATAAGGATACAAAAGCAGGATTAGCATTATTATTGCCGACTACAACTACCATGCCATATTCGCTTTTTAAAATAGTTCCTTGGGCTACGGTTTGCCCACCAGCGTTTATATCTACACTAGATGTTCCAACAGGTAAGTAAGATCTTATTGCTGATTCACAATTTGCATCACAGCCTGTTGGTAGTGGTGGCGCAGGTAGAAAGGTAATATTATT
>CAOJZR010000086.1 GCA_948466105.1 uncultured Bacillota bacterium
TTCTTTTTTTGCTACCTCATCAGGCTCATCATATGTTTTAAGTTGAATTTCTTTTGGCTTTATAAAATTTTTCTTACTTTGATTTTCCTCAACTATTTTAATAACTTCTTCAGGATAAACATTGCCAGTTACAACCAAAAACATATTACTTGGATGATAAAAAGTATTATAACAAGTATATAAATCATCTTTAGTAATTGAATTAATACTTTCACTTGTACCAATTATAGGGTACTTAATAGGTTCTTCAATAAAAGAATTATAAATAATCCCTTCATAAAGACGTGTATAAGGATCATCTTTATACATATCAATTTCTTGATCAATTATTCCTTTTTCTTTTTCAACATTTTCATAAGTAAAATATGGTGCTTGTACATAATCTAGTAAAAAATTTAACGCTTCTTTAAAATCTTCAGGACCTTTAAAGAGATAAGTTGTTTTATCAGTAGTAGTATAAGCATTCGCATCTATTCCATGCTCTGTAAAAAAAGTAAATACATCACTTCCATCTTCTTGCTCAAACATTTTATGTTCTAAAAAATGCGCTACACCGTCAGGAACTTTAATCATTTCCTTTTTATCAATTGGTGTAAATTCTCGTGTATTAGAACCATATTTCGTTGAAAATGTTACATATATATTATTAAAATTATTTTTAGGAGCAATAAATAGGCGAAGAGAATTGTATAAGGTATAAGTATATATATCAATATCTAAATTAGATAATTTATGCTTGGCCATCTTTACTCTCTCCTTCCAATAAATATATAGTATCTAAATATATTTTCTTTGCCACTTTAACAATATCTTCTTTTTTTACATTCATAATTTTTTTTATTCTTTCTTCTTTTAAATCAAGATTTAAATAACTATGTGAAACATATAGATTTAAAATATCGATTTGAGAATCATCAATTTCTTTAAATGCATTTAAATAGGTTACTTTACTAGCCTTAATATCTTCCTCTGTAAAATTACCTTTTTCCATTTCTTTTAATTCTTTTTTTATTAATTTAACTGTTTTTTTATAATCATCTTTATTAATTCCAGCTCGGATTAAAAAAAGATTATTTACAAGGCTTTGACTTGAACTTATTGAATAACAAAGACTATTTTTTTCTCTTACTTCTCTAAAGAGTTTAGAGTCAGGACCACCACCTAAGATAAAAGAATAAACATTCATTACATAACATTTTTCAAAGTCCGTTAAATTTTGTAACTTAAAACCCATTATTAATTTACTTTGTTTATAATCTGTTACTTCTTTAATACATTTTTCTTTTAAGCGAACTTTTTTATGAGTAATATAATGTTCTTTCCCTATTTTTTTTAATGTTTTTATTTTAAAATTATCTTTAAAAATATCTTCTGTTGTTTTGAAATCAATATTACCAATTATAAAAACATCCACTAAATCACTATTAACTACACTCTTATAATATTCATATAAAGTATCCTCATTTATCTCTTCTAAGTATTCAGAATAACCTACCCCTCTATAGGCTAATGGACTTTTACTCTCTATCTCCTCTAATAAACGAATTGTACTATAAACACGTGGGTCATCTTTAATGGCATCAATATCTTCTTTAACTAAATTTTTAGCGATCGCTAAAGCTTCACTAGCGAATTTTTTACAACTAACATCTGGCTTTAAAATAATATCTGTAATAAATTTTAGCGATTCTTCTATCATTCCTGATTCGGTATATTTTTCATCTAAAAAAACAGTATTGAAACTAATGACACTATATATACCTGTTAAATAGCTATTAATACTATATCTAAGACCATATAGTTCCTCTGTTTTAATGTCAAGTTGTCGTCTTGTTTTATATATCTCATTAGATTCAAGTAAGATATTTTTAAGAACATTGCGATAAGTGATATCCTTCTTAGTAGCTTCCCGCTTAAAATTAATTTTAATCTCAATTGTTTTAAATTTATCAGACTTTATTAAATGTAAGTTGTATGCACCCATGTTTATTTTTTTATACACAACATCAACTCCTTCTTTATTTTATATTTTTAGCTGTTTCTAAGGCTATAGTTATCATATTAGTAAGAGCCTGCTCGCGTTCTGTTGCAGATATTTTCCTTGTATCAAAATGTGAATCTACTACTGTAAGTAGGCAAGCCGCTTTTTTATTTAAGGTATTGGCAATATGAAAAAGCGCAAAAGCTTCCATTTCAGCTGCTATTACATCAACTTTTTTAGCTACACGTTTATACATTGTTTGCCAATCAACATAATGGTCAAAAACATCTGTTGTAAGGATGACTCCTTTTTTATATTTTATACTTAATTTATTAGCTGCATTTTCAATAATTTTAAGTAAATGAATATTAGCTTTGGCTAATGTTTGATTACTTTTACTATATAGATATGGGTAAGTTGATTCTGTGTAAGCTTCTGTTGCAACTACAACATCCATTAGTTTCAAATCATTTTTAAAACTTCCACAACTACCTACTCTAATAATATTTTCAACTTCATAAAATGTATATAATTCATGTGCATATATTCCAATACTAGGCATACCCATTCCATGCCCCATAACAGTTATCTCTTTATTTTTATACTTTCCTGTAAATATATGCATCCCCCTAATATCACTAACTAACCGATAGTCTTTAAGATATGTTTTAGCAATAAACTCTGCTCTTTTAGGATCGCCACTCATTATTACAGTCTTAGCAATCTCACCTTTCTTAGCTTCTATATGTGGTGTCATAAATTCCCTCCTTATTCTTTTATTATTATAACACCAAACACTTAATTTTAATCAAAAAATGGTAAAATTAATTTATCTTTGCATGCCTTTTATTAATTTTTTAAAAAACACAACTGTGTATTACTATATAATTCCAATAAAAAAGTGCATTTCTGCACTTATTTTATCAATTTTTTAATATTTTCATTAATAGAAGCTCTTAATGGTTCAATATTATTACTTTGCTCCTCATTAGATATATAAGTTACACCATTTATTTCTTGACGCCAAGCCAATGCTTCACTACTAATATTTTTTCGCAATTCATCTTGCATCATTATAAAAGCAATAAATATAGCAAAAGCTAGATCTAAATTTTCATAGTTTTTTGTTTTTATAACCCTTTTAGCATATTTTTTTATTATTAAAGTAACTTTTTTTTCAAAAATCGCATAATTAAGTCCTTGTTCAATAATTTTTTTATATCGAGCAGTTGCCTCGCTATTAACAAGTGAAGTCTTACCTACACGCCTAATAGCTCGCATTTCTTTAAAAAAAGTTTTTTCATCTTTAATTGTTACTTTTAAAAGACGCTCTGCTTTTGTATAAAGCTCCATAGCAATTTCTAAAAGTTGCTCTTTTGTTTTAGTATCAAAAAAAGCTTTTATACTATCTGTTTCTAAAACCACCTTATATTTAATATCTTTTTTATCTATAATCTAAACTTCCCTTCTTTATATATTATTCATTTATAAAATATAATGAATCGCTAAAACATCAGAAAAACAAAAAAATAGAGCTTGCTCTATTTCATCATATTAATAAGAAACAAAAGATATAAATTAGCAGCATAAGAAACTTTAAAACCAATTTTTTGACTAAACTCTTTTGTAGCTACAACTTTATCTACCATACTTACAAGCCAACTTTCAAGATATTTTGGTAAAGATAAATAAATAGGAAACATATGACTTTTAATAATATCTTCTTCCATTTCTGAAATCAAAAAATTAGCTTTAGCATTATTAACTGCTTTTTTAGGATGGGTAAAAGTCTCTTTAAAACGATATGTTTGAGTTCGTTCAAGCGGACTTATATAAAAATCATGAAGTAAACCACCTCTAGCTACTTTTTCATAATCTAAATGCAATATTTTAGCAATTTTATACGCATAATATGAAACTTTCAACGAATGTTCATATCTTGTAATACCATGGTGCTCTATGTCTTTTATTTTATTAAAACTCTTATTATTCAAAATATGATCAACAATATTTATATATTCATAATCATTTTTATAAAAATTCATCTTTGCTCACCTCAAGCACTATAATATTATATCACATTATCTTCTAAATTATAAGTTATTATGTATAATTTTTTTGCTATTTTTTACCAAACCTGTATTTTAACTTGAAAACAAAAGAA
>CAOJZR010000087.1 GCA_948466105.1 uncultured Bacillota bacterium
ATAAAATTATGTAAGTTTTGTTTATAAACATAGGCCTTTATAATAGCTGTTGACTTAAAATCTTCCAAATTTGTAAGATTTTTTAAATATGAGTTCGTGATATAATTATAGCTAGAGGTGATTTTATGAATTATTTAACAGCCATAAAAACAGCTGTCTTCATCTTTCCTATTATAGCGTTACTTTTTACTATTCCTTTTATTTTAAATCAATATCATAAATATGGATCTATTAATAAATATAGAGTTTTAATTATTTATTCATTTATTTTATATATGGTAACTATTTACTTTCTAGTTATTTTACCATTACCAGATATAAAAGAAGTTACAAAACCTTTACAAATAGCTCAACTTGTACCATTTTCTTTTATAACAGATTTTTTAAATGATTCGTCATTTGTTATAAATAATTACAACACTTATTTAAAAGTTTTAAGTGAGCCTAGCTTTTATGTAGTTGCTTTTAACATTATCATGACTTTACCATTTGGTATATATTTACGTTACTATTTTCAATGTAGTTTAAAAAAAACTTTTTTATTTAGTTTGATGTTAAGTTTATTTTTTGAATTAACACAATTAAGTGGTTTATACTCTATTTATCCATATCCTTACCGCTTATTTGATGTTGATGATTTAATTTTAAATACTTTTGGAGGAATAATAGGTTATTTTTTAGCAGCTTTTTTAACCTTTTTGCCCTCAAGAACACATATTGATGCCACAGCTCTACAAAAAGGACAACAGGTCTCAGGATTAAGAAGAATAACCGTCTTTTTCTTTGATTTGTTTTTATATTTAAGTATAAGCTTAGTTTTAAGCCTATTATTAAAAGATATATATTATGTAACTTTTATTTTTTACTATATTTTTATTCCTTTTATATTAGATGGTAAAACTTTAGGAAGTAAATTCCTAAATGTAAAATTAGTTTTTCCAAATTATCGTTTTTTAAGACTAATATTGCGTTGTTGTTACATATATATGTATTATTTTAAACTACCAATATATTGTATCTATTATTTAAGTATAACAACTTATTCAATTTACATTAATATATTAGCGTTAATTACTATTTGTTTGTTTTATTTTATACATCTAGTTATCATTCTAAAAAAAAGAACTATTTACTATGATCGTTTATTTAAAGTTGAATATAAAAGTACGATTAGTGTTTTAGAAAAATAAATATTTAACTTAAACTAAATGTTTTAAAGTTTATTGACTAATAGTGTAGCTAATGATAAAATGAATTTGCAACTCATTTGCAATTTGGAGGGTATATGAAATATAATACTAGACAAAAAGAAGCTATTTTAAAGTATTTACAAACCAATAAAGAACACTATTTTACAGTAGAAGACATTTGGACTTCATTTATGAATAATAAAGAAAGTGTTAGTAAAACGACTATATATCGTTATTTAGAAGAATTGAAAAACCAAAGTATTGTTAAAAAAATAATGTTAGATAATCAAAAAACTGGATATGAGTATTTAGATTGTGATGATGCATGTTATCATTTAGTGTGTTGCAAATGTAATAAAATAATTCATATAAACTGTGAAAGTCTAACACAGACAATAAAACATATTTTAACTGAACATGATTTTGTAGTTACTAAAAAAAGCATTTTTCAGGGAATATGCTTAGAGTGTAGGGAGCGATAAGATGAAATTAAAAATATTATTACTAACAGTTTTACTTTTAGTTATAAGTGGTTGTGGCATAAAAAAGGAAACAGAAAAGCCACTAATTGTCACTACTTTATTTCCCCAATATGATTTTGCTAAACAAATAGTTGGTGATAAAATGGATGTTACTTTACTTTTAAAACCAGGCATGGAAAGCCATAGCTATGATTTAAATCCAAAAGATATGTTAAAAATCACTGGGGCTAGTTTGTTTATTTATACTGGAAAATATATGGAAGGTTGGGTTGAAAACGTAATTGATAGTGTAACTACAACAAATATTTTAGATTTATCAAAAGATATTAGTTTTATTACACATGATAAGCTTCCAGATCCACATATTTGGACTAGCATTAAAAATGCTAAAATAATGGTAAATAATATTTTGACTGAAGTTATTAAAATTGATCCAGAGAATAAAGATTATTATATAGCTAATGCTAAAAATTATATAGAACAATTAGACGCTTTAGATAAAAGCTATACTGAAGTATTAAAAAAAGTAGAGCTTAAAAAGATTGTTTTTGCTGATAAATTTGCATTTGCTTATTTGTTCAATGATTATGGTTTAGAACATATTTCAGCTTATGATTCTTGTTCTAGTGAAGGGGAACCTAGCGCTAAGGCAATAACAAAAATAATTGATGTTATTAAAGAGGAAAAAATCCCCGTTATTTATCATTTAGAAATGTCTGCCTCAAGTGTTATTGATACTATTCAAAAAGCTACCAAAGTGAAAGTCTTAATATTACATTCAGCCCATAATGTGACAACAAGTGACTTAGATAAGGGTATTACATATGTATCTATAATGAAACAAAATCTAGAAAATTTAAAGGAAGGCTTGCAATATGAAACAAATAGAAGTTAAGCAATTACAGGTTTTTTATGATAAAAAAAGAGTGCTTACAGATATATCATTCGACGTTTATTCTAAGGATTATATTGCGATTGTAGGAGATAATGGGAGTGGTAAATCAACCCTTTTAAAAGCTTTATTAGGTTTAGTTCCTTCTAAAGGAATGATTAATTTTAATGTTAAAAAAAATGAAATAGGGTATTTAGCCCAAAAAGATAATAGTTTGAAACAATTTCCTGCTTCTGTTTTTGAGGTTGTTTTATCAGGCTGTATTGGTCAGTTTAAATTTTTTTATAACAAACATGATAAAGAAAAAGCATTACAGGCATTAAAAAAATTTAAGATTGAACATTTAAAAAACAAAAATTTTAGTGAATTATCTGGTGGTCAAATGCAACGAGTTTTATTAGCTAAAACACTTTGTACTACTAAAAAAGTTCTTGTTTTAGATGAACCAACAACTGGACTTGATAGTAAAACAATTAAAGACTTTTATAAAATAATTGATGATTTAAACAAAGAGGGCATTACTATTTTAATGGTTACTCATGATATTGAAGCATCGTTACTTCATGCTAATAAGATATTACACATTAATAATACTATGCATTTTTTTGATACAACAGATAAATATAGAGAATGTGAGAAGTGTAGTTTAGTGAGGGATATGTATGATTAATCATATAATAGAAATGTTTTCTTATACATTTTTAGTTAAAGCAATAATAATTGGAATTTTAGTTAGTCTTTGCTGTGCTTTATTAGGGGTTGTTTTAGTTTTAAAACGCTATGCAATGATAGGTGATGGTTTATCTCATGTAAGTTTTGGTACTTTGTCTATTGCCCTTGCCCTTAACTTGATGCCTTTAGTCTTTTCTATTCCAATTGTTATTGTAGTAGCATTTTTATTGCTTAGAATAAAAGAGAGCAGTAAAATTAAAACAGATAGTGCAATTGCCCTTTTATCAACTAGTTCCTTAGCCATTGGTGTATGTGCAACATCATTAAAAGGGGGCTTTAATATTGATGTTTGTAATTATATGTTTGGTAGTATTTTAGCACTTAGTAAAACGGATTTAGTGATTTCAGCAGTTTTAGCTATTGTTATTATTAGTGTATTTATTATCTTTTATAATAAGATTTTCGCAATTACTTTTGATGAGGATAGTAGTAAGGCAAGTGGAATGAATACATATTTTTATAATGCGCTTATAGCTATTTTGACAGCTTTATGTATTGTTGTAGGCATGAATTTAATGGGCTCGATGTTGATTTCAAGTTTGATTATTTTCCCTGCTTTAACAGCTATGCAATTGTTTAAAACTTTCAAAAAAGTGGTTTTTACAGCTAGCTTAGTATCAATGGTTTGTTTTTTAATTGGTATTTATATTTCGTATGTTTATGCTATACCAACTGGAGCTAGTGTTGTTTTAGCCAATTTATTTTTCTTTCTTTTTTTTCATATGATGGGAAGGGTTATAAAATGAATTATCAGTTAGAAATGGAACATATTATTGCATCACTTGATTATGTACCTAAATTACTTTT
>CAOJZR010000088.1 GCA_948466105.1 uncultured Bacillota bacterium
TAGGTGCTGGATTTGGTAAATCCATTTTTATAACAATTGGAATTCTAAATGATGAACCATAAGCAATACAAACACCAGGTTGCAGTGTCTTTTGCTTCTCAACAATCTCGTTACTAATATTAGGTAACATCTGTCTTACATATTCAACATCACGAGGATGATTAGTTTTAAAAATAAGGAAATTACTGCATTGTGAAATAACAGTTTCTGATAATTCAACTGGACGCTGTGAGATTAAATTTAAAATAAGTCCATATTTTCTTCCCTCTTTGGCAATTCTTTCAAAAATATTATAACCAAGAATAAAATTATCGGTATCATTTTGAACATAGCGATGAGCCTCTTCTAAAATGATGTGAAAAGGTATAGATGCTCTTTTATTTAAACTCTTAGTAAACTTAAATAACATTTTTGAGTAAATTTTGACTACAGCTTTAGCGAACCAATCATCAACATCAACTAAATTAAAATTGACGATTTGAGCTTTTTTACCTGATACAGCAACAATATTAGCAATATAATTTTCTAAAGTAACATATTCTTTATAATTAAAATATTTTGCATATCCACCAATTGTCAAAGAATGTAAGCGTACTTTTAACAAAATAGCATCAGCATAACTTTTGTCGTTTTTAAGCATTCCTTCACTAATCAAAGTAAAATTAAGAGCTTTCTCTAAATCTTCTAAAGTATAATAATTATTTGTTGTAACTTCGTATTTATCTAAACTTTCATCAATAAAACTAGCGACATACTCATTAAGTAAGATACTTTCAGAAAAGTTACCTTGAGTATCAATTGTTAAACATTCACGGAATTTTCTTACATAGCCAACTCCTTTTACTGGAGCTTCGCTATTAAATTCATTAGTACTACAAGTATTTAAAATAGAAAAAATATCGTTTCTTTTACTACTAGCTGTTTGATTAGTAAACAAAATATTCATTATTGCTTTGGCAATTAAATAATTTTTATATCTTCTAGCTTCTTCTTGGTCACTTGCAAAAATGCGTACTAACTTTAGCATTGTTTCAATAATAGGTAATTGACCATGATTAGTTACTTGTAATAAAAGCGCTAAATCATCTAAATCAAGTAACCAAATTGGAATTGCTAAACTATATCCTCCATTCATAGGATTGGTTGTGTAAAATTTGAAATGAAAATTAGAATCTAATTTACTAATTTCACTTAAAGCACTATGGTATTCACCATAAGCATCAAAAATCATAAAATTAGCACGATAAGGTTTGAAATTTTGATTTTCAAAAACATTTTGTAAAAGACGGGCAAAACCAAATGATTTTCCACTTCCGCTATTACCAAATATAGCCATATGATTACTAAAAAAGCTATTAATAGGAATATTGACATTTTTACCATAAAGGGGACTTTTCCCAACATAAAAACTATCAACAGCGTTACTTCCAACCAAAAGATCAATTTCTTGATTATTTATAATTCTAATTTTAGAAGCAAAAGTTGGTTTTCTTATAACACCTGCGATAAATTTATCACCTATAAATTCACCTAAAAATTTAACTTTAATAATACTATCATTTATATCAACAATTTCACCTAAAATACTCGTTTTCTCTTCTTCAAAAATAACGTTTAAATTCATTAAATTAGTTGACATTTGACTAGTATTTATTTTAACATGTGCCATTGTTTCACTTATATAAATTATTTTTTCAAACATAACCTCACCCTTTATATTAATTTTAATATTTCTTCTTTTAATTTTGGATTTTCATTTTCGATTAATTTTTTTATTTTTTGACTATTTTCATATAATTTTAAGTTTTTCTCATAAAATTGAAGCTTTGTTTCAACTTCTTTTAATGATTTATGAATGGCATTTCGACTTACGTTATTGTTTTCACTTATTTCTTGTAATGTTAGGTCATTAAAATAGTAATCGATAAAATAATTTCTTTGTTTTTCAGTTAAAAGAGAACTGTAATAATCATATAAATTACTTAAATAAATATTCATTTTAACCAATGAAAAGTGATGTAAAAACTAATATAGAAAAGAGAATATAGACAAGTGTCATAAATTTTCTTTTGTATATTTTTTCGTTATTAAAAGCTAATATAAGTAAAGTTAAGACAATTACTCCTTTAGCCGCCTTAAAAAACTCAGGCTCTATTAAACCGATTATAGTATAAACAGCAACAAATAATACTGCGATACTTTGAACTAATAAACCAACATTTTCAATTGTTGTTTGTTTCTTTGTCTGTTCTTGCATTCTTCTACTCTCCTATTTCTTTAAATAAACCATAAATATATTTTTCTATATCAAATGTTTTTAAATCTTCTTGCCCTTCACCTAATCCTATAAATTTAACAGGTATATCAACATCATTTTTTATAGCAAGGACAATACCTCCTTTGGCTGTTCCATCTAATTTAGTTAAAACAATACCTGTTATATTAGTAATTGTTTTGAAGTTTTGTGCTTGACTAATACCATTTTGACCAGTAGTAGCATCAATAACAAGTAGTGTTTCATGTGGGGCATCTGGTATTATTTTTCCGATTACTTTATTCATTTTATTTAGTTCAGACATTAAGTTTTCTTTATTTTGCAAACGTCCAGCTGTATCTATTAAAACAACATCAAATTTGTCTTGAATAGCTTTTTGCAAGCCATCATAGATAACACCACTTGGATCTTTTGAATTGTTTGAACTTACCTCAATCTTTAATTTTTCTCCCCAAGTTATTAATTGTTCTACTGCTCCTGCTCTAAAAGTATCTGCAGCTATCATTAGAACTTTTTTCCCTTCTTGTTTTAATTTATACCCCATTTTAGCTATAGTTGTTGTTTTTCCGACCCCATTAACACCAACAAACAAAATAACTGTTGTTTGCTTTTGAAAATTGATTTTATTTACAATTACATCATTATTTACATAAATTATAAACATTTCATCAACAATAATATCAAGTAAATCTTTTGAATCAATAATATTTTCTTTTTTTACGCGTTTTTTTAATTTTTCAATAAAATCCATAACTGTATTGACACCAATATCAGCCATGATAAGGATTTCCTCTAATTCATCAAAATATTCTTCACTTACTTTTTTATGTTTATTATTTAATAAGTTAAGCTGTGATGTAAAAACTTTTCTGGTTTTTTCTAGCCCTTTATCATAACTTTCTAATTCTTCTTTCTGACTTTTATCATTAAACAGGTTTTTAAATTTATTTATTAAGCCCATTATCTCACCTCGTATTCTATTACATTTTAACATCTATTCAAAATATTTAAAAGGGGTTTTGCCCATTTTATGTTTAAAAAAAGAATTTAACTATCAAGGTTGAATTCTTTTATTATGTTTATTATTAAACATTTATTATATAAATTATTTTTCAATCCACATGCGATACATATTATAGCCTCCAGTCATATCGCTTATGGCAAAAAAGTAAGTTGAACCATTATAAGGCGTAATACTTGCAGTTAATACTGTTCGATTTGAATATAACTTATTTCCACCACTCGCACTTGATGATATTAAAACTCTTCCCTTTATTGTTCCATCTATCCAGTCATTAGGGTATAAATTAGTAGCAGCTATAAATTCATAGTCGGCGTTTAAATTAGTTGTTGTTATATCAACAAAAAGTTTTTTATAACCAGTTATATCAATTTGTTTATTTGTTCTATATCCTGCGTATGAATTACTAGTTCCATAATAATATATATTATCGCTATTTTTGCTTCCTGAACCAATATTTTTTGATCTAGTCCATGTCATATGTGGACCTACCCATCCGCCTGTAAGATTATTAAATTCATTTCCTTCTTTATATATGTATAATCTATTAGCGACATTTAGATCAATGCTAGCACTACCTGTTAGAGAAGTACAGGTTACGGTATAAGTTGCACCTACACCAACTTTTTCTGGTATATCATCAGTTTTTGTAACTACAGTATCTCCTACTTTACAAACAGGAGTATTATTATCTGAAACATTAAAATAAGTTGTTACAATATTACGATTGTTACTTCCGTGTTCAATATTAGTATTAACGTTTTCTTTAGCAATTATAGTTGATGGGATTTTAT
>CAOJZR010000089.1 GCA_948466105.1 uncultured Bacillota bacterium
CAAGTCCTAATGCAACAGGTAAAGCTGCTACAATTGGAAATAGTGAGTTTAATACTAATCCGTATGATCCAGCTATGGTAGGATATAAATATGGTTTAAATCAAGCATTAAAACATACATCTAATACATTAACTTATGATACAATTAATGCTGGAACGAATTATTATTATGCTGATAATTATACATGTGATGACACAACGAAGATGTGTAAGTTAAGTGGAAATTTCATTCAAGGTAAATGGGTTGAGAAGTATAATGAAGTAGTAAATGGAAAGAAATATACATGTTTTAGTACTGAGCAAAATGCCACATGTTCAATAATAAAGGAAATAACAGGAACAGTTCCTTATGAAGGAGGTATTAATCCACGCCAAGCCAAAGTTAAATATCATGGATACATATCAAATAGTTATGCTGATACTTATACAGATACAACAGATAGTAAAATAAAACAAACAATTGAAGCTTGGTATACAAATAACTTAGCCAGTTATGAAGGCTATTTAAGTGATAATGCATTTTGTGTTGATAGAAGCTTAGCTAGTGGAACAGGAAGTGATTTAGAAAGGACGACACAATATGGACCATATCAACGAAATGTTAATACAAAGTTAGCTAATTTAAGATGTCCAAGAGAAGAAGATAAATATACTAAAGCAAATGGGAAACTAAATCATCCGATAGGCTTAATAACAGCCGATGAAGTAGCATATGCAGGAGGTGTTTCAGGATATGATAATCAACTATATTATTTAACTATAGGTATTAATTATTATACTTTGTCACCAGTTTATTTCAGTACATATAACACATATGCGCATACATTCAATGTAACCCCAGTAGGAGCTTTAAGCCAGTGGACAGTGGTTAGGTCTTCTTATGGAGTCCGTCCAGTTATTAATCTAAAAGCTGACACGCTTATATCTATTGGAGATGGTACTAAAGGTTCGCCTTATATTGTTATGACTAATTAATGGTTTTAAATTAAACATTGATATACAAAGATAAAATATTGAAAAACAACTAAAAAAATTTGATATTTATAAATAAAACTAGTATAATTATATTAGGTGATGTATTATGGTTACAGTTTGGCTTTTAGTTGTTATTTTTCTTGCTATTGTTGAAGTACTTACAATAAATTTAACAACTGTATGGTATGTTATTAGTGCAATAGTGTCATTGGTATTAGCGTATTTAAATGTGTTACCTTATGTTCAATTTATTGTCTTTGTTATTTTAGGTACTCTTTTGCTTATTATTACTAAACCTCTTATAAACAAGTTTTTAAAAACCAAAAATACTCGAACTAATTTAGATCGAATAATTGGTATGACAGGCATTGTTACTGAAAAGATAGATCAAAATGTAGTAGGTGAAGTAAAGGTAGATGGGAAACTATGGTCCGCCTGTGCAGATAAAAAAATAGAAAAAGGTACAATTGTAAGAGTTTTGCAAATAAATAGCACAAAAATAATCGTTGAACAAGTCACCGATTAGGAGGAAAAGATTATGAATATCTTTGTTATTATTTTAATTCTTGTAGCTGTTTTGGTTATTCCATGCATCAAGATAGTACCACAAGCTAGTAGTTATGTTATTGAAAGAATAGGTTCATATCATGCCACATGGCAAAATGGATTACATTTTAAAATTCCTTTACTAGATAGAATTTCTAATAGAGTAACTTTAAAGGAAATTGTCAAAGATTTTGCACCACAACCAGTTATTACAAAAGATAATGTTACAATGCAAATCGATACTGTTGTTTATTTTCAAATAACAGATCCTAAATTATATACTTATGGCGTTGAAAGTCCTATAAGTGCGATTGAAAACTTAACTGCTACTACTCTTCGTAATATTATAGGAGAGTTAGAACTAGATCAAACTTTAACTTCAAGAGATATAATTAATTCTAAAATGCGCTCAATTTTAGATGAAGCTACTGATCCTTGGGGAATAAAAGTAAATCGTGTTGAAGTTAAAAACATCTTGCCACCTAAAGATATACAAGAAGCAATGGAAAAACAAATGCGTGCTGAACGTGAACGTAGAGAAAAAATTTTACAAGCTGAAGGTGAGAAAAAATCGAGTATTTTGATTGCAGAAGGTGAAAAAGAAAGTGCTATTTTAAGAGCTGAAGCTAAAAAAGAATCTCAAATTAGGATCGCAGAAGGTGAAGCTGAAGCATTGCTTAAAATTAAAGAGGCTGAAGCAAATGGAATTAAACTTCTAAAAGAAGCTGGTGCGGATAAATCCGTTTTAACACTAAAAAGCTTTGAGGCTTTAGAAAATGTAGCAAATGGCAATGCAACTAAAATAATAGTTCCATCAGAACTTCAAAATATAGCTACACTTGGAACAACTATTAGTGAAATGTTTAAAGAAAATAAATAATACGTAAATGGCAAATGATATCTTGTTTGCCATTTTATATATCTTTTTTTTCTTATTTATGCTAAGATAAAAATATATAAAATATATATTTAATCAAAATTAAAGGAGAGTATTATGGAAAATGTGACAATGGAGAAAATAGTTAACTTGTGTAAACAATATGGTTTTATTTTTCAAGGAAGTGAAATATATGGAGGTTTGTCTAATACTTGGGATTATGGACCATTAGGGGTTGAGTTGAAAAACAATGTAAAAAAAGCATGGATGAAGAAATTTATTCAAGAAAATAAGTATAATGTTGGAATGGATAGTGCAATTCTTATGAATCCCAAAACTTGGGAAGCAAGTGGTCATATTAAGACTTTTAGTGATCCATTAATTGATTGTAAATATTGTAAGACAAGACATCGCGCTGATAAACTTATTGAGGATTTTACTAAGGGTGAAGTTATAGCTGATGGTAAAACAGATGAAGAAATGATGATGTATATAAAAGAACACAATATTGTTTGTCCGAATTGTGGTAAATTAGATTATACTGATATTCGTAAATTTAATTTAATGTTTAAGACTTTTCAAGGCGTTACAGAAGATGCTAAAAGCACTATTTATTTACGTCCTGAAACAGCCCAGGGAATTTTTACTAATTATTTAAATGTTCAGAGAAGTATGCGTCTTAAAGTACCATTTGGAATTGGTCAAATTGGTAAAAGTTTTAGAAATGAGATAACACCTGGTAATTTTATCTTTCGTATTCGTGAATTTGAACAAATGGAGTTAGAATTTTTTTGTAAACCAGGTACAGAGTTAGAATGGTTTAGTTATTGGAAAGAATTTTGTAAAAATTGGTTATTTTCTTTAAATTTAAAAAAAGAAAACATACGTCTTAGAGATCATGAGAGTGAAGAATTATCTTTTTATAGTAACGCTACAACTGATTTTGAGTATAAATTCCCTTTTGGCTGGGGAGAACTTTGGGGGCTTGCTAGTCGAACCAACTATGATTTAACAAAACATCAAGAATATTCAGGTATTAATATGGCTTATCTAGATCCAGTTACTAATGAAAAATATATTCCATATGTTATAGAGCCTAGTGTTGGAGTTGATCGAATGATTTTAGCTTTTTTAAGTGATGCTTATGAGGAGGAAAAGTTAAAAGATGAAACAACACGTGAAGTTTTACATTTACATCCTTTTTTAGCTCCTTATAAAATAGCTGTTTTACCACTTGTAAAAAAAATACATGGTGATGAGGCTCAAAAAATATATGATATTTTAAGTAAACATTTTATGGTTGCTTATGATGATAGTGGTAATATTGGAAAGCGATATAGACGACAAGATGTTATTGGAACACCATATTGTGTAACAGTCGATGATAATACCTTAAATGATAATACAGTAACTATTAGAAATCGTGATACAATGGAGCAAATTATTTTAAATGTTGAAGAATTAACAAGCTTTATAGAAGAAAAAATTGATTTTTAATTATATTTATAATAGCTAAGGAGTTGATAATATGTTATTCAAAAAGAAGAAAAAGGATTTAGTAGCTTCACCTTTAGGATATTGGGAAGAAAAATCTAGATCGGAAGAGCGT
>CAOJZR010000090.1 GCA_948466105.1 uncultured Bacillota bacterium
AAATATAATTGATATTCAATTAAGAGGTGATTTATGAAAAAAGTAAATAATTTTAAAATATTATGGCAGTATTTAAAAGATGAAAAGTTAAAACTTATTATATATGTTTTGTTAGTATTGTTTACACATTTACCAGTGTTATTATCAACATATCTTTGGGCAAAGGCCTTAGAATATATTATATATAAAGATTTTAATAATTTTTTGAAATGTTTAATAATATTAGAGGTCATTTATATATTAATTTATAGTGTAGTTCAGGTTGTAAGGGATAAAATATATTATTATCTTGAAATAAAATTCATAACTAATGTTAGTAAAGATTTATATAAAAAAATTGATAAAATGCCTGCAAAGGCTTTTGAAGAAATAGGTGTTGGAGAGTTTATTAATCGTCTTTATACAGATCCAGATAGAATATTATCATTATTAACTAAGTTAATTAAGTTAATTTGTAAAGCGCTTGTTGTTTTTATGGTCATTTATATAGCATTTACAGTTTCATGGCTATTAGGGCTAGAAATTATTGTTTTTGGTATTATTATGGGTTTTATTTCAGCCAAATTTTTTCCTAAAATTAAAAAAACTCATGAAAAAATTAAAAGACAGTCAGATAATTATGTTAAAGTGGCAACAGAAAATATTAGTGGAATTAGAGAAATAAAATCACTTGGGATAAGAAAAAATATTGAAAAAAATGTTTTTAGAAATATTGATGATTTATATTTTAATACTAATAAAATCCATAATTATGAGACATGGTATTATAGTTTAAATAATTTAACCTATTATATTTTACAGTTTATTATTTTGCTTACATGTGGGTACTTTTTTGTTAAAGGCAAAATTGCCTATAGCATCTTTATTATGATTGAAAGATATATTTGGCGAATTGATGAAGTTGTTGAAAGCTTAAGTGATTTTGGAGTTAATTATAATAAAGTAGCAGTTTCATTAAAACGGATTGATGAAATTATTAATAATCGTCTTTACAATGATGAAGTGTTTGGTGATAAGAGTTTAACTAAAGTTAATGCAATTGAGTTTAAAGATGTTAAATTTAAGTATTCTGATGAAGAGGATTATACTTTAAGTGGTCTTAATATGATGGTGGAGCCTCATAAAAAAATTGCAATTGTTGGTAAAAGTGGTAATGGTAAATCGACGATTTTTAATTTATTACTTAGGTATTTTGATGCTACTAGTGGAAGTATTACAATAAATGGAATTGATATAAAAGATTTGACAGAGGAAGCTTTGCGTAATAACATTTCTATAATAAGACAGACACCATTTTTATTTAATTTATCTATTCTGGATAATTTTCGTTTAGTAAAAGAAGATGTGAGTCTAGAAATGGTTCGAAAATATTGTAAACAAGCTTATATTGATGATTATATTATGTCACTACCTAAAAATTATGATACGATAATAGGCGAAGGCGGGGTTAATTTATCAGGAGGTCAAAAACAAAGACTTGCAATTGCAAGAACTTTGCTTATTGATACTAATGTTATTTTATTTGATGAAGCTACCTCAGCTCTTGATAATGAATCACAAGAATATATTAAAAAAACAATTGATAATTTAGTTAAAAATCACACTGTTATAATTGTTGCTCATCGTTTATCAACAATTGTAGATGCAGATGTTATAAATGTTATTGATAAGGGTAAATTAGTGGCAAGTGGAACTCATAATGAACTTTTAAAAGAATCAGATATTTATAAAAGTCTTTATATAAATGAGGCCAATTAGTTTATAAAGGGTAAAGAAATATTAAATAATACAAATATTTTGATATTTCTTTTTTTATGATTTATGGTATTTAAATAGTAAATAATAGTCGAACTATAATGAGTTACTGATTGCATGAAAATAAAAAAAGACAAAATCTACTTTCGGTATTAAAGAAGTATGACTATCTAAATAAATTAGCTAAAGTTGTGCTTAAATTAATTATCTTTTATAGATTTTACTTTGATATTTTGATACAATTTATTTGGTGAAGAAAAGTGAATGATGTGGAATATTTAAAAAAGTATTATAAGGGTGATATAAACGAAGCTATAAAACGATTGGAAAATGAACCTGTACAGTATATTGTTGGAAATGTTGATTTTTATGGTAATAAAATATTTGTAAATAAAAATGTTTTAATTCCACGTTTTGAAACAGAGGAATTAGTTAATTTAACTTTAGAATATATTTCGGATTTTTTTTCAGATGGTATAAAAATAGTTGATATTGGTACAGGTAGTGGTTGTATAGCCATAACACTTAAAAAAAATCTACCAAAAGCTATAGTTGATGCAGTTGATATTGAAAGAAAAGCTTTAGAAGTAGCTAGAAAAAATGCTGATATTAATGAAACACAAATAAATTTTTATGAGGGTAATTTATTAGAACCTTTAGAAAAAAAATATGATGTTCTTATAAGTAATCCGCCTTATTTAAATATTTTAGATAAGGAAGTTATGGAACTAGTAAGAAAAACGGAGCCAAAGACTTCTTTATTCGCACCTAATGATGGCTTATATTATTATGAAGAAATTTTAAAGCAAGCTAAAGAATATTTAAATGATAAATCCTTAATTGCTTTTGAAATTGATTATCGTCAAGGAAAGAAAGTAAAAGAAATAGCTAAGAAATATTTTAAGGATGCCAAAATATTAATTAAAAAGGATTTACAAAATAAAGATCGGTTTGTTTTTGTTTTTAATGGTATCTAAGCTTATGAAAAAAGAATATAAAAATTATATAATGTTACTATTAGGTAGTGTTATTATAATTATGTTATTAACTTGTAATAAGTATTTATTTGGTTCATCTATTGATTGGACAAATCAACATATTCAATTCTATGATTATTTACGGAAAACAATATATGAAACAAAAACAATTTTTTTAAATTTTTCGTTTCATTATGGTGCAGGTATTAATATTTATAAAATTGCTTACTATGGTTTATATAGTCCAATAGTTTTATTATCATTATTTTTTCCTTTTATAGATATGACTATGTTTGTTATTTTAACTAGTATTATTAGTTTAATATTAAGTGTCTTTTTGATGTATAAATTTTTAAGAAGTCATTTTAATGGATCCGTTTCTTTAGTTGCTAGTTTTTTATTTTTATATGCAACTCCGCTAATATTTCATTTTCATAGACAGTTAATGTTTGTAAATTATATGCCATTTCTTCTTTTAGCACTTATTGGAATTGATAAGTATTTAAAAACAAATAAAATTTTTCTTTTGTGTTTAGGTATTGTTTTAATGATTTTATCAAGTTTTTATTATAGTGTAGGTGGTTTATTATGTATTATAAGTTATGCTGTTTATCAAATTATTAAAAAGAAAAAAAAGTGGTCATTTTTTTTCAAATTATGTATTGAAATATTTTTCTCTGTTTTAATAACAAGCTTTTTCCTTTTACCTATTTTATATGTACTTAAAGGTGAAAGGGGAAGCAGTATTTCTTTAATTAGTATACTTAAACCTAATTTGAATTTAAAGGTTTTATTGTATGACTCTTATGGCATGGGTGTAAGTTTAATTAGTTTTTTAAGTATTATTTACTTGTTGTTTGCTGAAAAAAAGATAGACAAATATTTAGCTATAGGTCTACTTATTATTTTAATTTGTCCTCTTTTTATGTATTTATTAAATGGTGGCTTGTATATCCGCTCTAAAGTATTAATTCCTTTACTACCTCTTGTTATCTATGTGACAGCTTTATTTATAGATAAACTAAATGAAGATTTGAAAATAAAATATCCTTTAATAATTACTAGTATAATTGTTTTAATTAATGTTATATATTATCAAAATTATTTATTGATACTTGATTTATGTGTTTTATTACTATCGTTTTTTTTCATCAAACAAGGATTTAAAAAATTAAGCTATATTTTAATCCTTATCTTAGTGTTTGGTATTTGTTTGTTTACTAATAAGACAGAGACTTTTGTTAGTAAAAATGTTTATAATAGTGTCT
>CAOJZR010000091.1 GCA_948466105.1 uncultured Bacillota bacterium
AGTTTTTACTTTTTTGCTATTAGTTTGTTAGTTTTGTTTTTAAATATAAAAAAGAAGATATCTTTAGTTTTGATTCTTCTTTTTAAAAATGGACAATATAATTAATATAAAACCTAACAAGCCTAAAATTAGACCAATAATACCAACATATTTTAAAATATTAGTTATAATGTTAATAACTAGTTCAGAAAAGTTTTTGTTAATAAATAAAATATATTTAAAGGTATCACCAATATAATATTTTATAGCTGTAAAAATTAAGCCTGATGATAATAATGCTATGCCTATATTCTTTTTTATATCTTTTAAATGATATATAATTATAGCTAATAAATTGATTATAATTAAAGATATTATTATTATTAATACATAAGTTAATTTTTTTAAAATATTAATATTTTGATATAGTTTATTTATTAAATCTGGTGAATATAAGAGTTCTTTCTCATAAATATTTGCTAATTTATCTTCTAAAACTTTTATATCATTTTGTTCTTCTATGCTAGGATAACGGTTATGCTCTTTTAAAATATCAGTGATTGTATTATTGAAATTAGTACGAATATTAATACTATTTACAGAAATCTGCTTATTTGTATATATGTTAGCAATAATAGAGTTAATATCTTCTATTACATATTCTTTTTTTATTACTTTCTCAATAATGTTTTCTTCTATTCCAGATTGAATTAAATTATTTTCAAAATGTTCAACTATACTTTGGTAAGATTTTTCATAATAATTTTCTTTAGTTAAATAATTTAATAGGTATTTTTCATTAAATATGGTTATTGAAAATATACTTAATACTATTAAAAGAAATATACTTATAGATAAAGTAAAATTAATAAAATGCGTAATTATAGTTTTTTTCATAAGTTATCTTCCTTTATTATAGTTTGTTCTAATTTGGCATAAGTAATAAATCTTTTTGGAGTATGTCCAAATGTTAATGATTGATAACATGTATATAGCATTAATATTTCAGAATCACGATTTATAGGAACTTCATCTAAATCTTTATAATTAATAATTTTAGTGTCATATACTTTGTAAGTAAAAATACCATATGAAGTTTCTATTATTATATCAGTATCATTTGTTATTTCTTTTAAATCTTTTAACATATTATTGGTGTTATGTCCCATATATAGAATACTGCCACCTTCTCCAGGAAAATAGCTACCGCTAGAGTGACCAATGCCCTCTTTTAATATTGCTAGAGTATCACCATAAAATACTTTTAAATCAATATTTAAAGTAGGGATTTTTAAGTTAGCATATTGAGTGCCGTAACTAGGATATGTTTCAAGATTTTTGGATTCTAAATTAAATTTTATTGGTTCATTGTTATTATAATTATTATTAATAGAAATTAAATTTATTGTAGATATAATAGAATTAATTTCATTTTTAAAAAGGATATTAATTATTGCAAGAAAAAAAACAGTATAAATAAAGGCAACTAAGATATATTCAATAGTTGCCTTTATTCTTTTAGTTGATTTATGATTAAGCATTTCTGCTCTTTCTAAAACAAGTTCCTAATACTCCAATAAAACATACAGCCATTAAACTATATAGAATTATTTCATTGTTGCTAGTACCTGTTTGTTTTAAATATGGGCTTAAAGATACATTTTCAATCATTATACCATCTTTGTATATCGCTATAACCTTTTCAGTATTATCATAAGATATTGTTGCTCCTACTATAGAAGCTGCTTCTTCAGCAAGAATCATTATTTCTTGCTTTTTTGACTTACTTAATTTAGTTATGTCTTTTATACCCTCATTATTAATTATTTCTTTAATAGCTTCTAATTTATTTATAACATTTAATGCTTCATCATCAGTTATATTATTTTGTGAAAGAAATCTTTCAACTTTTACTATTTCACTGTTTGGAAGCGTTACATCCTCTCCTAATATTTTATGAGATTTTGTTGCATAATCAAGTAGATATTGATTAACTTCAGCATTACTTGTAGTCATAAAGCTTAGTGATGCTATAAAAGTTATAATAACTAGTATCATTTTTTTCATTGCAAATCCCTCCTTTGGGTAGATACTATATAACTTTTTTTCTTAATTGTCAAGAATTTTTGATAGAGTAAGATTAAGGATGCTTTTTTTGTGCATCTATAAATCACTTATTTATCTTTTTTAAACCTGACAATGATAATAAATAAATTGTATCTATAACTTCCTCAATATATTTGCGGTCATGAGAAACACTTATAATTGTGCCAGCAAATTCTTTTAAAGCTTGCCTTATGATAGGATTAGATAAAGGACTAACATTTCTTGTTGGCTCATCTAATAATAATACATTATTTTGGTCTAAGACTAATTTAGCTAAAAAGATTTTGGCTTTAGTACCATTGCTTAAATTATTAATTGGACTAAGCATCTCTTCACTAGTTAATTTCATATTTCCTAAAATAGTACGCGCTCTTGTTATTTCTTCTTTATTTTTAGTTGGGGAAATAAAGTCCAAAACTAATGAGTATTCTTTTAAAATTTCATTATAATTTTGGGGCATATACCCTACTTTAATGTCTGTTCTAAATTGTAATTTGTGGTATATTTCTTTTATTAATGTTGATTTTCCAATACCATTATCACCAATAATACAAATATGTTCATTGCCTACAACTTCCAAATTAATGTCTTTAGCTAAAACTCTATTTTTTGCAATAAGCTCGTTTAAAGTTAGATTTATAATAGTTTTATTATTAGGAATGTTAATAGGAGAAAAGAAAAAATTTATTCCTTCTTCTACATCAGGTATTTCTGTTAAAACATCTTTTTCTAATTTCTTTTCTTGAGATTTTAAAGAATGCATCTTCTTCTTTAACATTTTAGCACCATGAGGATTACTTCTACTTATAGTACTTTGTTCATGGGCTACTTTATTCATTACTTGTTGCAATTTTAATTCTTTTTTATTATGTTCTCTTTTCTCAAATTTAGCAACTTGAGTTTCTTTGGCAATTTTTTTTAGTCTTGCAGTAATATATGATTCATAATCTGTTTTTAAAATAGTATGTCGACAATCAGTCTTATTTTTTATTTGCTCAAGATGTAAAATCATATTTGCTGTTTTGGCTAATAAGGTTTCATCATGAGAAATGTAAATAATAGGTTTATGACAGTTTAAAAGAAAATTTTCTAACCATTCTAAAGTTTTTATATCTAAATCATTAGTAGGTTCATCCAAAAATAAGATATCATTTTCTTCTAATAAAATTTTTAATAAATTAATTTTAATTTTTTCGCCACCAGATAAAGTGCATAAAATTTGTTCTAGTATCTGATCATTTAATTTTAATATTTCT
The DNA here is from genome assembly GCA_948466105.1 of uncultured Bacillota bacterium. GTDB lineage: Bacteria > Bacillota_I > Bacilli_A > RF39 > UBA660 > CAOJZR01. The sequence goes on from CAOJZR010000091.1 coordinate 3,342, forward strand.
AAATATTTATATAAATTATTTATTTTATTATAATAATCTTCAGTATTTAAAAATAAGTAATTAAAAACTGTCTTATTTAGCTCTTCATTATTTATTGATTGTTCTAAATAACCTATTTTATAATTATGGAAATTTATATTTCCAGTTATTGTTGCATAGTCACATTTATTTAAAATAGCTTTTAATAGTGTTGATTTTCCATTGCCTTCTTCGCCAATAATGGCTAGTTTATCACCTTTATTTATGGTTAAATTTAAATTTTTAATTAAATATCTTTCTTTAATTTTTATACTTATATTTTTTAATTCTAACATTTATGCCTCCTATATGGCATAATTGAAGTTTATGCCGTACTTATTTTTCTATTCTCATGTTTTCACCTCCAATTAAATAATAAAAAAACACTTTCTTAAAAAAATATTTTGAACTGAACCCCAAAAGTTGGACAGTTTAATTATTTAAGGATTGTAACCTGT
>CAOJZR010000092.1 GCA_948466105.1 uncultured Bacillota bacterium
GAAATCTTTTACTTTTTAGCCAGTGGCTTCACATGTCTTTTTGTTGATGACTATCAACACTTCTTAATTTTTGAAACCAAAGCTACCCTTGACCGCGGAGTACAAACATCAGATTCTGAACCAACAGTTAAAGGACCTAAAGATGCCTTTACAGAAAATCACATGATAAATATTGGCCTTTTACGAAAGCGTATTAAAGATAATAATCTTTGGTTTGATACTATTAAAATAGGTCGCAGGACTAAAACAAAAGTAAGTATCGCCTATATTAAAGATATTGTTGACACTAATAAAGTTAAAAAAATAAAGAAAAAACTTGAACAAATTGACATTGATGGCATTATATCTAGTTCATCATTACGAGACATTTTAATTGGAAAACAAAATATGAGTTTTCCTAAAATGATTAATACAGAACGACCTGATGTAGCTTGTACTTCTCTTTTAAATGGCAAAATTGTTTTACTATTAGAAAACTGCCCTATGTCAGTCATTATTCCAGGTACTTTAACTGATTTTCTAAAATCGGCTGATGATGAATATCAAAAACCACTAAATGCATCTTTTACCAGAATTTTAAGACTTCTAGCCTTTATCATAACTGTCAGTGTTCCAGCACTTTATATTGCTATCATGGCTTTTAATCATGAAGCCATTCCAGAAAAACTCCTCATTTCACTAGCTAGTCAACGCGAAGACGTTCCTTTTCCAACTGTTTTTGAAGTTATCATGCTGACAACAGTTTTTGAAATCCTACGTGAATGTGACATTCGCGTTCCTAACACAATGGGAACATCCATTAGTATTGTAGGAGCTCTTGTTTTAGGAGAAGCAGCTGTCAATGCCTCACTTGTTTCTCCTATAGTTGTTATTATTGTTGCGATAACTGATATTTGCAGCCTTCTTTTTACAGATGTTGATTTTATAAATGCTACAAGAATTTGGCGTCTTATCTTTATTATTTTTGCTTCTTTCTTAGGTTTAGTTGGAGTTGTGATTATTGGTCTTATTTTTATCATCAAATTAGCTAGTCTAGAAAGTCTTGGTACACCTTATCTCGCACCATTTAGTCCTTTCTATTTAAAAAGTCAAAAAAACGCTATTTTAAAATTTGCTAATGACCAAATTGAAGAAAGACCAGAATTCTTAAATATAAAAGATAAAACTCGTTTAGGAGGTAAAAAATGAAAAAACTACTTATCTTACTGTTACCTTTTATTTTAACAGGGTGTTGGAACTATCAAGAAATAAATCAACTTGCTATCGTAACTGGAGTTGCGCTTGATAAAGTAGATAATAAGTACCAACTAACATTATTAATTGCTAATCCACAAAAATCAAGTAGCGATTCCAAAACCAGCGATTCGAAAATTGTTGCTTATAGTTCTGAAGCCGAAACATTAATAGAAGCCATAAAATTTATTGATTTAAAAAGCCCTAAAGAAATGTATCTTGGTCATATTCGACTATTTGTAATTTCTGAAGGTATTGCTAAAGAAGGAATTTTAAGCAACACTGATTTTTTAATGCGCCAACCTGAAAGTCGCAAAAATTTTAGTTTCATTTTGACTAAAGATAGCAGTGCTGGTGATATATTAAAAATATTAACACCTCTTGAAACCTTTCCATCTGAAAATATTTCAGCTAATATCGAAAGCTCTAGTAAACTACAAGGTGCTGTAACTGAAGTACCATACAGTAAATTCCTATCTTTAGTATATGAACCTGGCATTAATCCTCTTTTATCAGGGGTTTCTATTAAAGGTGATAAAGAACAAGGCAGTAATGAAGACGCTTTAAAAGAAGCTGAGCCTAAAACACAGCTTGTATTAGAACCCCTAGCTATCTTTAAAGACGATAAATTTGTAGCTTGGACTAAACGCGAAGAAAGCCAAGCTATAAATATTCTTCAAAATAACGTTTCAGAAACAGTTATAAAAATACCTTGTAATGAAAAATATAATGCCTACATCATTGATAATGTTAAAAGCAAAATCGAATATAAACATAACCTAGATTTTAGTGTTAACGTCAATGCTGATGTTAAAATTGCCGAATTAAATTGTGATGTTGATATCACTGATAGTAAAGTTGTAGAGAACCTTGAAAAAGAAGTAAAAGATAAACTTGAAAGTATAATCAATAACACAATTGAAATAACTAAAAAAGAATATGGAATTGATGTTATTGGCTTTGGAAATAACATGTATAAAAAAAGTCCTAAAGACTTCAAAAAATATCAAGACAATTGGGATAGTTTTTATCTAGATACTAATATAGATGTTAAAGTTAATACTAAGATTGTTTCAAGAGGTTCAACAGAAGAAACTTTAAAGGAGTTACAAAGATGAAAAAAAATTTTTTACAAACATTTCAAATAAGCTGTCTTATTTATTTTCTTGCACGTTGTTGTTTGCTTGGTATAAGTTTATCTCAAATGTTTACAAATGTACATCAAGATGCTTGGTTAAGTGTATTTATTGCCTTTATTATTGGTCTTGTTTTACTTCTTATCTATTTATATCTCATTAATTATAAATTAGAATATAATATTATTAAATTAAATACTTATATTTTTGGAACAATCATAGGCACTATTATAAATATCTTTATATGCTTATGCATCTTTATTTATGCCATATGTATATTTTGGAATTTTACTAACTTTATAACTACACAGTATTTAAGTAATACACCTTTAATTGCAATTGGAGGCTTACTGTCAATACCTCTATTTTATATTTTAATTAAAGACATAGAAACAATTACTAAAACAGCTATAATCGTCTTTTTTATAAGCATTCTTATTTATAGTTTAAGTTTATTTGGTTTGTTTAATGAGATTGACTTAAATAACATTATGCCTATATTAGAAAATGGAATAAATCCAGTTATAAAAAACAGTATTTACTCTCTTTGCTTTAATGTCGGACCTATTTTCCTTATCACTATTGTTCCTAAAAGCTATTTTAAAAAAGAACAAAAATTCAATATGCCTATTATCTTTATGTATATTTTTAATGCCCTTTTTGTGTGTTATGGTGTTTTTACAGTTTTAGCTGTTTTAGGACCTAATTTAAGTATTTTATATGAATACGCTGAGGTACAAGTCTTAAAACGAGTAGTCATTTTTGGGTTTGTAGATCGAATTGAAAGTATTATATCTTTAAGATGGATTTTCGATATTTTTATTACACTTACAATGACTCTTTATTTTATATTAATATTTATTAAAGAAACATTTAAAATTAAAAAACAAAAAATAATTGATATAACTGTTTTCATTCTTATTATTTTACTTAATATAATTAATTGCTTTGCTTTTAAAAACAAACTTGTCTTTAATAATTTTATCAGCAAAGTTTTACTTCCTCTTTGTCTTATAAGCTTTATTATAATTCCACTTATACTTTTTGTTATTTGTCTAATAAAGAAATCAAAAGACAAACTTGAACATAATAAACACAATTGCACTAATAATTAGTATTCCAAGAATAACTAAGACAACTTTTATTAGTATATTATTAGTTTTAATTGAAGAATGCATATCTTTTAGTTCTTCAAAATCATTTTTAGAAAAACTTAAACTAGATGTAAAGAAAGTTTCATCCATTTCTTTTGTTTTTTCCAATTCTTCCTCTTTTCTAGCTTCATCTATAATGTTAGAAATTGATTCACCATTACCAACCATAGTATTATTATCAGATTTCAAATTGTCAAATAAATCCATAGTATCATTTTCTAACGTTTTTTTATTATATGACTCTATAACATTAGTTATATCAACATCATCTTGAAGTTTAA
>CAOJZR010000093.1 GCA_948466105.1 uncultured Bacillota bacterium
CGTAATTCATAAAAATCATAAGTTTGCAATTTCAACAAACCATTCCCATATTTTTTACCAAGTAATTCTAACTGAAGAAAAGTATAATAGTTATTTAGCAAACCAAAGCATAACTTATCATCTATTTTCGGTTTTATTACATAAAAATTATCCTTTATAATATAATGTGAAGCATTATAAACGAATTTCATATTATTTCTAATAAAATAATTAAAAATAATTTTAGCATCAAAAGAATATTTTAAGTTAAACCATTCTTGCTTATTTATAATTTTATCATATATGGTTTTAGGAGCTTTATCTTTTATAATCTTATCTTCCCATTTTTTTACATATTTGAAAGTTTCTTTAGTAGGAGTTATTCCCTTTTTAAGTAAAAGAATTGTATCTGTTTTAGCATTATCAGTACTATATCCAAGTATATTTCTAGGTGAACTTATTATCTTTTGAACATCAGGAACACCAGGATTTATAAACATTTCATTAAAACCAGTAGTTAAGCCACGTTTTATAACAGCTATATCATTAAAATTTGTTTCTAACTTGTGTAAAGAAAACTTTTCTATATTATTCATAACAATTTTATTATTTTTTAAATAAAGATTTTGTTCAATACATTGAATAACAGAACATTGTTTTACTAAGTGCAGAATTATTACATCAACTAAAGCATTTTCATCAAATATTTGCCCATGAATATGGATTTTATGGACTATAGAACAACTTAATAACAGATTTTCTTTAAAAACTTTTCCACTATGTGTCTTTAACCAACTACTTGGAAAAATCACAATCAATTCTCCCTTTTCTTTTAATAAATGTATGGCTTTAATCACAAAGTACATATACAAATTAGCTGTTTTCTCCAAATTATCAAAAATTTTATTATGTTGAAGTTTTTCCTTTGTTATACCATATTTACTTAAACTATTAATTTTTTCATGACGGATATAAGGAGGGTTCATTATAATACCATCAAATTTCTCATTACTATTAAAATTTAAAAAATCGCTATTATATAAATTTAACTTATTATATTTTTTACAAACCTCATTAAATAGCTGAGAATCAATCTCACAACCATATATATTCTTAAACCCCCTACGAAGTAAAGATTCTAAAAAAACCCCTTTACCAAAACAAGGCTCTAGTACTTTCTTATCTAACGATATATTAAATAACGAAACCATGTAATTGGCTACAGTTTTTGAAGTAAATATTTGCCCTAATTCTTTATTCATGATTTCCTCTTTTCTGTATTTTTAAAAATTAATTTTTTTATAATTATTAATTAAAATCAAAACTTATTTATTTGGTAATCACATTATATCATTTTCCTGATAGAAGTTAAAGAATCATCAACTTTATTCTAATCTTTTATAAAGATTTTCAAAAAAAAGATAACAAAGGCTTGCTATCTATTTTTTTATTCCATTTTTTTCTAAGAAAGATGTATATGTACTATACTCAACATAACCAGTTTGAGCATCAATCAATTGTCCATCTTTAATTATTAAAACCATTGGAGTAGTTCCAAAATTTTCTTTTAAATAATCTTTATAATCATCACTAGCTTTAAATTCAACTAATGTATCATAAGCATCTTCATCGTCTATATTACCAGTTGAAAAATTAATGATTTTAGCTATATCTATATATAAAGTCGTAAATTTATATTCCGCTTGTGCTTCTTTAATTAATGGCAAAAATCTTGCACACCAACCGCAACTAGCACGACCAATATAAACAACATAAGTACCACTTTTAGTTTCATTTGCAAGCGAAGAAACGCCAATTTCTTTTAATCCACTAACATCATATTCTGGAATCTCATCATCTTCATCACTACCACCTGCTGTATTAGTATATGTTGTATTATTATTTTTACTTATTTGTAAAATAGATAATGTTGTATTAAGCGCTCCTATAACAACCAAAGCAATCATTAAATAATATATTTTACATAATAAATTTTTTATTTCTTCATCTTTCATAAATACACCTCTAACTTTATCAAGTATAACTTCTTTTATAATATTTGTCAAACATTATGATGTACCATTTTTAAGCTCCACCACAACTTCTTTTTCTTTTTTGTCTTCACTACTATAATAACTTATTGTTATTTTATTGCCAACACTATATTTATATAATACAAATCTAAAGTGTGCTGTATTTTTAATTTTAACATCATCAACAGCCAATATGACATCACCTTTTTTAAGTCCATATTCACTAGCTGTAGAATTATTACTAACACCCGCAACAACTGTACCATTTTCAAAATCATGATCCAAATAAATTCGATTACGATATAAATAATAACTATTATCTGGATCTACTAACTCAACTCCTAAAATAGGTCTAACAATTTTTTCTCCTTTTTCAAGACGATCCGTAAATGCCATAACAGTTTCAATAGGAATTGCAAATCCCATACCTTCAATCTTATCTTCAACTAATTTAAGAGAATTAACACCTACAACTTCACCATTAATATTAACAAGTGGACCACCACTATTACCTGGGTTAATAGCTGCATCAGTTTGCAAAACTGACATCATGATACTATTATTATCACTTCCAGTAACTGTTACTATTCGATCTTTACCAGATAAAATACCTTTAGTGACAGTTCCCATATATTCCTTATCAACTGGTGTTCCAACTGTAAATAAAGTATCTCCTAATAATAAATCTGAACTATTACCTATTTGTGCTAACAATAAAGCGGCTTCAGCTTCTGTTGACAAAACAGCTATATCAGCATATTCATCACTACCTAATACTTTAGCTTCATAACTAGCATTATGCACATTAACAATTCTAACCTCATCTGCATCTTCAATAACATGATTATTAGTTATAATATAACCATTATTATCATCCTTACGATAAAAAAAGCCAGTACCACTAGAAATTTGACGCCCTCCACGATAAGCCTCAACTACAACTGTAGCATCATATATTTTTTCAATTGAATCATAGATAGTATTTGTCTCATTAACAGTAACATTTTTAACAACCATTTCATTAGTTTTATCTTTTGGTTTAGAATAGTTATAAAAACCAATTGTACCTATAATTCCTAAAAATAAAGAAACAATACTAATCATTACATAACTAAATTTCTGCTTATTCATATAACCTCCCTATTCGATACTAAGAATATCACGAAAATTATCTGGAAATCCAATTTTATTTAAAATCTCATTTGTCGGTATAACTTTTATTATACCATCTAAAATATCAATTTCATAAGATAATTCATTAATAAATTCTCTAAATTCTACTTCTGTAAGCATTTCTTTTAAAATAATAATCACTGCAAACAAATCGTTTTTACCATATATATACTCATCATCAATTCGTGCAATATCTAAAATATAATGGTATTTATTATCTGGAATTCTTTTTTGGGTTTTATGATCAAATAAAATATCCTCATGAGCACATAAATTCCTATAATTAGCTAAGATTGTTAAATAAATACTTAGTGTATCTGCACTAATATTATAATAATCTGCAATATCTTGTTGATCTTCTAATTTTAAAATATTAAATAATTCTGACATAATTCCAAAAGATAAAACTTTAACCAAAATCCATAATGGTATATAACCATAATTATTAATATAATGCATTGTAGCGCTATGATGTTTACCATTAACACGAATTTGTCTTTTCATCTTACTTATTACATCATTAA
>CAOJZR010000094.1 GCA_948466105.1 uncultured Bacillota bacterium
GTCCTCCAGAAGAACCAATAAGCAGGTGAAAAAGAGTCAGAAGCAGATATAAAGTATTCAATTAGTTCAAATGCGGAAAAAAGTATATCTTTTGTAGATGTGCCAAAAGATATTGAGAAAACTCATCCATATGAAACAAAGCAAGTTATTAAAAAAATATGTGAGACTTTAACATTATCGATGAGAGTAAATCATGGTTTTACTTCTAATAAATTCCAAGATATATGTAGAAGAAAAGCAATAAAAACAAATCAAAATTATTGTTATCCATTCCAATATTCAAAAAACAAAATTTATAAATATAGTGATGAAGCAATCGAGTATATTACATCAGTTTATATAGAAGAAAACAAAAATCAAAAAAAATAGTAATATAATTTATTTTTGTGATATAATATATATGTAGACGGGTGCTCGTGATGGAATAACGATGTGTTGGCAATGCCAGTAAGCATATGCAAGTATGTGAGAATTCATCTCGCCAGGGGCACCTGTTTTTTGTTGCAACTATAAATATGATGCTGGAAAGATGCGGATAGTAACACACAAGTAGCATACAAATGCCATATTTTCCCTTGAAATATTGGCAACATCAATTTACAAAACGATAGGATACAGTTTTCATTTAACCCCTATAGACTTAGTGTTTATGGGGGTTTTTGTTTGAGAATATCGCGCAATTAAATTTGGTTCATAGGCAATAATGCATAAAAAAACTTAATAGTTAATTACTTTAAACTCTTATTTATATAAAAAAATTATAAATCATAGAAAACTAGCCTATAATATGAAATAAAAAAAATTAGCTTAATTATTCTTAGCTAATTTTTCTTTTAAAAATTCCTCAAAAACTCTTAATCCATAATCCTTGTTATAATAGTTCGGAAACTCATTTAAATGCGCTAACGCAATTTTAGCAGTTTTCTCTAAATCATCATTAGTTACATTAGTTTCAGGTGCAATAAGACCATGTTCAAGTTCAATGTTAATTCCATCTAAAAATTCTCGTGGTGTAAATTTAGAAAAATCCACTCCTAATTTATCCCCTATGTATAAAGCATCCTTTAAATTATACATACCATCACCATATAAATTATATGATAAAAACTGTTAATTGGTACTATTTATTAGTAAGGCGATATAAGTTTATAGATGGTTTATTAAATAATCTAAAACCAACAGTAGAGGTGCCAACACCACTTGATATATACATATCAGTGTTTTGTATTTTATAGTAACCTTTATAATACTTTTTAGCATATTTAGGCAAAATAATAGCGCCTTTAAAAGGAATACGTACTTGGCCATTGTGTGAGTGGCCAGCTAAAATTAAATTAAAATTATTATAATCAATTTCATCAACAAAATCAGGTTCATGCATAAGTAAAATTCGATAATTTATTTTAGTGTTAGTTAATAAATTAAAAGCATCATTGATTGTATTTACTTTTTCTTTTGCTTTTTTGTCATAATAACTAGAACTAATTCCTCCAATAAATAAAGCTTCATCATTACCATTATATATGATATCATAGTTATCATTTAGATTAATAAAGCCACTATCATTAATAATTGTTTCCCAAGTATCAAATTTAACATCATGATTACCACTAATCGCATATTTATTTATGCGAGCTTCTATTTTACTTAAAATATCACTAATTATATGTGTGTTGGTTTTAAAACTTTTATCATTTTCAATAAGATCACCTGTTAAAACAACAATATCTGGTTTGAGTAAATTGACCTTTTTTACAAGTTGTTCTAGTTCTTTTTTAAATATGGTTCTACCATAATGCAAATCACTAATATGAACAATCTTTAAACCATGAAAATTTTCACTAATAATAGAATTAGTAATTTTATATTCATGAACTTCAAGTCCTTTGGCACCAATAAAGCGTGCATATAATAAAGTAAAGATAAAAATGATAATAATAATGCCTAGTATTATGACTGCTTTTTTTAAGCGAGGATAATTTTTAAATTTTAAAAGCATTATTAAGCTCCAAAAAACAATAAAAAGAATTGTAATGACATAAGAATACCATTATGCATAAAATGTAAACCCATAGGAACAAAAATATTATCACTTTTACATAAAGTATAAGCGAATACAATCCCTGGTGCAGAATAGGGAATAATGTATAAATAGTCAATAAATGTTGCAGCTCCACCAATAACATGTAAAGCCCCAAAAACAATTCCAGATGCAATTATAAAAAGCAAATCATTTTTAAAAGCTAGACGAAATCCTAAACGAAAAATGCATTCTTCTAAAAAAGGCGCTAATAAGACAGAAGCTACAAATGTATAAAGAGGTGCTTTTTTAAAAGTTTCTAAAATAGCTTGTTCATTATTAGCAACACTTCCAGGGGCAAAGCTAATAATGATTAAGTTACTAAACATCATAACACCAAGGGCAATAAACCAATATTTTAAATATTTTTTAAAATAAAGACGATTATTTTTTTTAAAATCATCAAAACATTCTTTTAGATAATTTCTAAAAATTAAAAAAATAACAAATATTAAAATAATTTCTGTTGTCAAACCATATATAATTCTGGCAGTAAAACTTAAATTTTCAACATCAATCTGAAAAATTTGTAGTGGTAAAAGAGCAAATATATCATATAAAAGAAAAAGAACCAAAGCACTTATGCCTTTTATAATGTCACTTAAACTATGTTTTCTAATCACTTTATCATCTCCTAATTAATTATATCAAAAAAAACAAGAAATTTAAAAGAAATTAATAAAAAATGTAAAAAACATAAAAGTTTATGATATAATTAAAAAGAAGGCAATTAAAGAGTGGGCAAAACCCACTCTTTAATGAATATGGAGGTATTTATGGTAGAAACAGCAAAAAAAATTTTAGAACCAATAATAAAAGATTTGGGATATAATTTAGATAAGATCGAATATGTGAAAGAAGATCAAAATAATTTTTTAAGACTATATATAGATAAAATAGGTGGAATAACAATTGAAGATTGCGTCATTGTTAGTAAGGCTATTAATCCTGTATTAGATGAAAAAGATTTAATTGCTGAATCATACATCTTAGATGTATGTTCTAAATAGAAAGGATGAGATTTATGGACATTAAAAACGCTGTTATGCTGCTTGAAAAAGAAAAAGGAATACCAGAAGATACCATATACGATGCCTTGGAATTAGCTTTGACTAGTGCTTATAAAAAAAATGAAGGAACAGCTAATGTACGTGTTAGCATAGATAGAACTACAGGTGATGTTCACTTGTACTCATTTAAAACCGTTTTAAAAGATGAAAACACACCACTTGAAATAATTCCAATTTTAGATGAAGAAGGAAATGTTATTGGTGAGCAACCATTTAAATTTGATGAAAGAATCCATATTGTATTAGAGGAAGCTTTAAAAATTGTTCCTAATATCAAAGTTGGTGAAACCATAGAAGAAGAAATAGAACCTAAAGATTTTGGTCGTGTTGCAGCATCAACAGCTAAACAAGTAGTTATTCAAAAAATTAGAGAAGCTGAAAGAGAGAATATAGCAATAGAATTTAGTGATAAACAAGATGAAATGATATCTGGAATTGTTGCTATGGAAGATGTTCGAAATTATTATATTAATTTAGGAAAAACACAAGGAATTTTGCCTAAAACAGAAATTATACCAGGAGAAGAAATCAAAATG
>CAOJZR010000095.1 GCA_948466105.1 uncultured Bacillota bacterium
TGATTGATTGGTTGAATTTCTAAAATATCACCATTTACTCTAAAAGTTCCTCTTTTTAATTCAAGGTTGTTACGTTCAAATAGCATATCAATTAATTTATATATTATTTCATCTCGATCTACAGTTTGACCCACAGATAAAAAAAGCATCTTGTTTTTATATTCTTCAACTTCTCCTATGCCATATATACAAGAAACACTAGCAACGACTATAACGTCTTTAAATGTTAATAAACTGGCTGTTGCAGCATGTCTTAATTCATCAATTTCATCATTAATAGCAGCATCTTTTTCAATATATGTATCTTTTGATGGAACATAAGCTTCAGGTTGATAATAATCATAATAAGAGACAAAATATTCGACGTGATTATTTGGAAATAGTTCTTTCATTTCAGCATAAAGTTGCCCTGCAAGGGTTTTGTTATGTGCTAAAATTAAAGTTGGTTTATTAACTTGGGCTATTACATTAGCCATAGTAAATGTTTTCCCTGTACCTGTTGCTCCAAGTAAAACTTGATATTTTTCATTAGCTTCAATACCTTTTACTAACTTTTCAATTGCCTGTGGTTGATCTCCGCTTGGTTTATATTTAGATATTAATTCAAACATATTGTTTCCTCCTATTATAAATAATTAGAATATTAATTTCATAACAAGTTTTTCTATTTTACAATTTAATTTGTATATTTAAATATAAATATTTGTCACAAATTTACTAAATAATTATAAGTTAATTTCTATAGTATATTTTAACATTTATTTTAAAACAAAACAAGAAAACAGCTATATGTTTTCTTGTTATCTTTTAAAAGTTCATAATCCATATAATCTAAGAATATCCTTATAATTAACTTATAAAAATAATTACTATAAATACCTAAGCTAATTGTCTTCATATGTGTTTTTTTATATACTAGTAAGATATTAGATACTTAAATTATTTATCTTTCTTAGTTGTTTTTTTAGGTGATTGATTCTTCTTCAATAAATCTCTAATTTCTTCTAATAATAAAACTTCTGCACTTTTTTTAGGTTTTTCTGTTACTTCTTCACCTTTTTGTTTTCTAAACCTATTAATCATTTTAATAAAGACAAAGATACAAAAAGCTACAATTAAAAAATCAACAACGTTTTGAATAAATGTTCCATAATTAATTTCAGCATTATTAAAGCTCAAAACTAAGCCTGTAAAATCATGACCACCAATTAAAATGCCAACTAATGGCATGATGACATCATTAACAAGACTTGTAACTATTTTCCCAAAAGATCCACCTATAATAACACCTACAGCCATATCTATAACATTGCCTTTAGAAATAAATTCTTTAAATTCTTTTATAAACTTTTTCATACACAACCTCCTACTTTATTATATATAATTTAATAATCACTTGTAAATAGATAGATTGCATAAAAAAAGTAATCATTGATTACTTTTTATTTACTTTAAATATAACTTGATACATATCCTCAAAATCTATTTCCTCAACATCAATAGTAAAGCCATTATTTTCAATCATATCAGCACAATTTCTTATTGCACCTATTACATCTTTCATGCTTGTTATTTGATTGTTTGATACTTGTAAAACATCTGGCTTTTTTATTTCATTTATAGAAGCATTATTTAAATTTATATCATTATCCAACTTAATATCTATGAAGCTATTATCAATAGTTTCTTCTTGAGGTTGTGATGAAAATAATTTATCATCAAATTTTTCTTCTGAACCAAGTATATTTTGATTATTTATGCTTTGATTTTCAAAAATATTAGTCGGTGTATTACCAACCTCATCAAGCATTTGAGTAGGTTGGGTTTCTATATCTGGCTCAAAAATATTGAAAAATCTACCTTCTGTTGGTGGAGTTACTTTTTTTTCTTCAACCACTGTATAATTAGATGTTGGCGCTTTATCCTCACTTACACTATTATCTGATTTCAATAAAGCTTCTGTATTAACACTTTTTTCCTCTGTATAAATATCTTCTGCATTTCGACTTATCGCGCTTAATTTAACCATATTTTCGATTTCTTCTTGTGTTTTAAGTGGAGTAACTTCCATAACTGGCTCGCCAGCTTTTTCTGGTTCTTCATCAAAATCTAATATTTCAACATCTTCTACTTCATTTACTTCTATTTTACTTTCATTATCTAACATGTTTTTAATCTCCTCATCTGTTTTTCTAACAGTCAATCTTTCATTAACTATTCTATCTAACATTTTTATTTGCATATCTTTATTTTCTAATTTCAATAAAGAACGGGCATGTCGTTCAGATATTAAACCGTCTAATAGAGCTTCTTGAACCTCATCTTCTAGATTTAAAAGACGTAATTTATTAGCTATTGTTGATTGTGTACAACCTATTTTACTAGCTAATTGTTCTTGAGTAATATATCCCATATCTAATATTTTTCGATAAGATATCGCCTCTTCAATTGGTGTTAACTCTTGACGTTGAACATTTTCAATTAAAGCTATTTCTGCACTATCTCTATCGTTTAATTCTGTTACTATTGCAGGTATTTGTTTTAAACCAGCTAAAATAGAGGCTTTATATCTTCGCTCACCAGCAATGATTTCATATTTATCTGCTACGGGTCTTACTACGATGGGTTGGATTATTCCATGTTCTTTAATAGAACTTGCAAGTTCTAATGTGGCTTGTTCATCAAATCTTATTCTTGGCTGAAAACGATTTGGAAGTACATCATCAAGATTGAGTACCACAATTTTTTTATCATTCATCTTTTGACACCCTCTTTATTCTTAATTACTATAATACTATAGTTAGTTTAAGAAAGCAAGTTTTTTTTGGGAAATAAAAAAAGAAAATAGACTTGTCTATTTTCCTGAAAATTATTTTCCTTTAATTAAAGTGGCTTTTTTTTAATTTCGCTATATTTCCTAGGAAATATTTTGCTTGTTACTGCCTCTTTTTTTATTACAATTAATGTTCTTTTACTATGCTCTTTAGGTAATAAAAATTCTTCTACTTTTAATATTTCAGATTGTAATTTTTGTAAGGCATTAGTACTATTTTTTATTTCATCATCTATATTGGCTTTCATTGCAATTAAAAATTTATCTTTTTTTATTAATGGCATAGCTAATTCTACTAAAATATTTAATTTACTTAAAGCTCTAGCTGTAACAATATCATAATGTTCTCTAACTTTATGGCCATATTCTTCAATTCGATAATGTGTAGCTTCAATATTTTCCAATTCTAATGTCGTTATAACCAAATTTAAAAAAGCAACTCTTTTTTGTAGAGCATCAACTAAGGTGACTTTTAAATGTGGAAAAAATATTTTTAAAACAATTCCTGGGAAACCTGCTCCTGTTCCTATATCGCATAATGTTGTTTCTTGATTTAAGTCTATTACTTTAGTTATTGTTAAACTATCTAGGAAATGTTTTAAATAAACATCGTTTTTATCAGTTATTCTAGTTAAATTAATTTTTTCATTAGTTTGTATTAACAGATTATAGTATTTTTCTAATTTATCTAACATAGTTTTAGTATAATTAATATGCAATACTTCTAATTCATGTATAAACTCTTCTATATTCATTTTTTCCCCTTTTTTAAATA
>CAOJZR010000096.1 GCA_948466105.1 uncultured Bacillota bacterium
TCCGATCTAAGTGAAAAAAAAGGCATTAGAGTAGAGAGTGCGACTATTGGTTTTGTAAACGATTTAGGAGTTAAAGATGTCTTTAATATGGGAGCAGTAATGGCACCAGCAGCAGCTAGTACAATAAGTAAACATCTAATTGATAAAGGAAGAACGATTGATTACTATGATCTTGTTTTATCAGGCGATTTAGGTGTTTATGGTAAACAAATTTTAAAAGATTATCTAAAAACTGAATTTAATATTGAACTTAAAAATTATAATGATACTGGTTGTATGCTTTATGACAGAAGTAATCAACCTGTTTATGCAGGTGCTAGTGGTCCTGCTTGTGCACCACTTGTTACTTATAGTTATATATTTGATTTGATGAAGAAAAAGGAATTAAAAAGAGTTTTGTTAGTAGCAACAGGTGCTTTAATGTCAACAACAATGGTAAATCAAAAACTAACAATTCCAAGTATTGCACATGCAATTAGTTTGGAGGTTATCTAAATGGTATATTTAAATGCGTTTATTTTTACTGGTTTAGTTTGTGTTTTAGGACAGATAATTTTAGATAATACAAAGCTAACACCTGGTCATGTAACAACAATTTTTGTTGTTGTGGGAGCTTTTTTAGACATTTTTGGTTTGTATGATAAAATAATCCTTTGGGCTGGTGGTGGAGCGATGGTTCCAATCACTAGTTTTGGCCATTTACTAATTCATGGAGCAATGACTCAAGCTCTTGATTATGGCTTTATGGGCCTTATTATGGGAATGTTTGATTTAACAGCAAGTGGAATATCATCAGCTATAATTTTTTCCTTCTTACTTTCTCTTATCTTTAAGCCAAAAGATTAATCGATTTTATCGATTTTTTTTAATGCTTTAAACGTTTCTTATTATACCTTTAATTGACAATAAATGACAAAAATTATATAATAAATAAGAATTAAGGAGGCGAATATGAAAAAAATCTTAAGATTTCTTTTCTCAAGAATGTGCTTAGTTATTGTCTTATTGATATTGCAACTCCTTATTTTAATTTCTATGTTATTAAGATTTACTAATTATTTTATCTATTTTTATTTTATAAATATAGTGATTAGCTTAATTGTTATTTTAATAATTATAAATAATAAATCTAATCCAGGATATAAAATAGCGTGGGTTATTCCTATTATGATTTTTCCTATTTTTGGTGGTTTATTCTATTTACTATTTGGTGGCAATAAATTAGGAAAAAGAAGTAAGAAAAAGTTAGACATTATTGCAAAACAAATGCACGATAATTTAATAAGCGATGAGAAAATTGTAAATGAAATAAGAAGTATAAATGCCAAAAAACAGTCTGACTATATAACTAATTATGCCCTTTGTCCTCTTTATAATAATACTAAAGTTACTTATTTTAAAATAGGTGAGGATTATTTTGAAGCTTTAATTAAAGAATTAAAAGAGGCAAAACACTACATTTTTTTAGAGTATTTTATTATTGATAAAGGTTATATGTGGGATACTATTTTAAATATTTTAATTGCTAAAGTTCAAAGTGGTGTTGATGTTAGAATCATATATGATGATATGGGATGTATTATGACTTTACCCTATAAATATCAAAAACAGTTACAAAAATTTGGGATTAAATGTGCTGTTTTTAATCCTTTTATCCCAATTTTAACATCAAAAATAAATAATCGTGATCATCGTAAAATAGCTGTTATTGATGGTCATACAGGCTTTACTGGTGGTATTAACTTAGCTGATGAGTATATCAATAGGTATGAAAAATATGGTCATTGGAAAGATAATGGTGTCATGCTTAAAGGAGACGCTGTTTGGAGTTTAACTGTCATGTTTTTATCAATGTATGATTATATAACAGAAACTAAAGAAAACTTTGATTTATATAAACCAAATATCTATCACCACATTAATTATGAGAGTGATGGTTATATTCAACCTTATAGTGATAATCCCTTAGATGAAGAAGCTGTAGGTGAGACAATTTATTTAAATTTAATTAATAAAGCCAAAAAATATATTTATATTACAACACCTTATCTTATTATTGATAACGAAATGATTACATGTCTACAAATGGCAGCAAAAAATGGGATTGATGTTAAAATAATTACACCAGGTATTGCGGATAAAAAAATGGTAAACGAACTCACTAAGGCTTATTATGATACATTAATAGAAGCAGGTGTTGAAATTTATGAATATAGGCGAGGTTTTATTCATGCAAAAACCGTGATTGTAGACGATGTCTATGCTACAGTAGGAACAGTTAATATGGATTATCGTAGTCTTTACTTACATTTTGAGTGTGGTATTTGGATATATAAAGCTAGCTGCATTAGAGAAATAAAACAAGATTTTAAAGAAACACTGGGTTTATCTGATAAAATTCTATTAACAGAAAATCGAAGAATTGATGGAATTCGTAAATTGAAACGAGCTGTATTAAGAATTTTTGCCCCATTATTATAGAAAGAAGTATTTAATGGAAAGTATAGAGTATTTATTTTTGTTATTTATAATTTATTCTTTTATAGGATGGTTAATGGAAGTATTAGTAACATGTATTGACAGTAAAAAAATTGTCAATCGTGGTTTTTTAATTGGTCCTTATTGTCCTATTTATGGCTTTGGAGGAGTTATAATTACAATTGTTTTATCAAACTGTACACCTAATGTTATAGCAGTTTTTTCAACTTCTTTTGTGATATGTTCTATTTTAGAGTATGTAACTAGTTATGTTATGGAAAAAGTTTTTAAGGCCCGATGGTGGGATTATTCACATATGAAATTCAACTTAAATGGTCGTATTTCTCTTGGCACTTCTTTGTTTTTTGGAATAGGTGGTCTTGCTATTTATTTTATAAATCCTTTGTTTTTTGATATTTTTTCTGGGTTATCTAAACAGTTATCATTAAGTGTGATTATTCTTTTTTTAATTCTTTTTTTAATCGATAATATTTTATCATTTAAAATAATTTTAAGTTTTAAAAATATTGCAACTTCGACTTGTCGTGATAATACTTTAGAAATAACCCAAAAAGTTAAAGATGTAATTATTTCTAGTAAATCAATTTTGAAAAAAAGACTTATAAATGCTTTTCCTAATGTAAAGGCAATTATTATGGAAAGAGGTAAAAAATGAAAAACAAATTTCAAAAGATGTTTATAGCATCATTAGTATCATCAATTTTATTTTTATTACTTGGCTTATTTTTAGTTTTAATGCCAGATACAACTTTATCACTTATATCATATTTGCTTGGAAGTATTATTTTAATTATTGGTATCATTAATTTGATTCATTACTTTAAAAGTAATGAACAAGCCTTTAAAATTGAATTAGTACTGGGAATTATATGTATTGTAATTGGTTTGTTTATTATTCTTAACCCTAAATTTATTGTAAGTATCATTCCGCTTATTATTGGGATATATATAGTTACGACTAGTATTGTAAAGCTAGAGTATGCACTTAGTTTAAAAAAGCATAATAGTGATTCATATCTTGTATCATTGATTCTTACAATAATAACTTTAATATGTGGAATTATTTTAATCT
>CAOJZR010000097.1 GCA_948466105.1 uncultured Bacillota bacterium
TTAGTTCTTATTATAATTGGCATAAGTTATATAATATAAATTTTTAAACATAAATAGTAAATTTTTTTAAGAACGAGGTAATTTATATTAGTTTAACCTGATTTTAAATAATTTTGCAATTAAAGGTAAAAATGGTATAATTAATTATGGTGATAATATGTTAGTAAATATGAAAGATGTTTTAGAAAATGCTAAAATAGATCATTATTGTATACCACATTTTAATATCAATAATTTAGAATGGACGCGTTTTATTTTAGAAGAAGCAAATCAATTAAACTCTCCTATAATTCTAGGAGCTAGCGAAGGTGCTGTAAATTATATGGGTGGCTATAAAACAGTGACAGCGCTTGTAAAAGCATTAGTAAGTGATTTAAATATAACAGTACCTGTTGTTTTACATCTTGATCATGGTAAATCAATTGAGGCTTGTAAGAAAGCAATAGATGCAGGTTTTACATCTGTTATGATTGATGCTTCAAAAGAGACATTAGAAACTAATATTGCTATAACTAGTGAAGTTGTAGAATATGCCCATAATAGATATGTTACAGTGGAAGCAGAAATTGGTCATATTGGTGGTACTGAAGATGATATCAGTAGTGATATAGCTTTTGCTAAACTAGATGACTGTATTACTTTTGTGAAAGAAACCCAAATTGATTGTTTAGCTCCAGCTCTAGGAAGTGTTCATGGTTTATATAAAGGGGAACCAAAGTTTGATTTTGAACTTATGAAAAAAATAGCAAAGGAAACTAAGTTACCACTTGTTTTACATGGTGGTACAGGTATTGATGATGTCAAAATATTAGAAGCTATAAAATCTGGAGTGTGTAAAATAAATATAAATACAGAATTACAACTTGCTTGGACTGAAGCAATACGCAATTTTTTAACTGAATATCCTAATATTTATGATCCACGGAAAATAATAAAAGCAGGTGAAATTGCAATGAAAGAAAAAATAGCAGCTAAAATTAAGTTGTTTAATAGTATGGAACACCAAAATTAAGGATAGGCATATTATATAGTAGTGGAGGATTTTAAATGAAATGTTTAAAAATAATAGGAGATCAAAAATTAACTGGTGAGATAAAAATAAGTGGTGCTAAAAATAGTGCTGTTGCATTAATTCCAGCAGCTATTTTATGTGATGAGGCAGTAACTATTGAAAATATTCCTAATATATCGGATATTAAAGCCTTAAAAGAAATTTTAGAATTTTTAGATGCAGAAGTTGTACTCAATGATGATCTTATTAAGATTGATGTGACAAATATTCAAAATAAAGAAATTCCAGAAGCATTATCTAATAAATTGCGTGCTTCATATTATTTTATGGCAGCTTTACTTGGAAAATATAAATATGTAGAAATGTATTTTCCTGGTGGATGTAATATAGGGGCTAGGCCTATCGATCAAACATTAAAAGCTTTTAGAAAATTAGGTGCAACAATAGAGGAAGACAATAATCATTTTAAAATATATGCAGATGAATTAAGGGGAGGCAATGTTTATTTAGATATGCCTAGTGTTGGGGCAACCGTCAATACAATTTTGGCAGCAGTTAAAGCTAAAGGGGAAACCTTACTTCAAAATGCTGCTAAAGAACCAGAAATTGTGAATATTGCCACTTTTTTAAATAATATGGGAGCTCGAATTACTGGCGCTGGAACAAGTGAGATAAGAATAATTGGTGTTGAAAAGTTACATAGTTGTTTTGCAGAGGTTATTCCAGATAGAATTGAAGCAGGAACTTATATAATAGCGGGAGCCTTAAAAGGTGATAAATTAAAAATAACTAATATAATTCCTGAACATATAGATAGTCTTATTTCTAAATTGCAAGAAATGGGTGTAAAAATTGAGATTGATGATGATTGTGTAACAGTATCACAAACAGATAATTTAAAATCAGTTAAAGTTAAAACTCAGGGTTATCCAGGTTTTGCAACAGATTTGCAACAACCACTTACAACCTTACTAACGCAATGTCAAGGTACTTCTTATTTAGAAGAAACTATTTATGAGAATCGCTTTCAAAATGTTAGTTATTTGAATGAAATGGGAGCTAATATTAGTATAAATGGGCGTATGATTGAAGTAAAAGGGAGCTCAAAACTTTTTGGTCGAGAAGTTTGCGCAACCGATTTAAGGGCAGGGGCTTGTCTTGTTTTAGCAGCTTTAGTGGCTAAAGGGGAAACAGTTATTAAAGATATTGATCATGTTCTTAGAGGATATGAAAATATTTTAGAAAAATTGAGCTTAGTTGGTGCTAAAATATCTTTAGAAGAAATATAATTAAAGTAGTGATTAGACTACTTTTTTTAGGGGGATTTATGAGGAAAATAATAGTTTTAGTTGTACTATTTTTGCTTACATTTTTAATTTATTTAAATTTTATTGATAAAAAAGTCTATTATGTAGCAATGGGTGATGGCTTATCATTAGGAGTTTCTTTATATGGAACTAAGGATATAGGGTATGCGGATTATGTCAAAAATTATTTGGAAGAAAATGATTTATTAGAAGAATATGTTAATATAGCAGATGAAACTAAACGTATAACAGATGTTATTAATGATATTGAAAGTAATAAAAAAGTAAATATAAATGGGAAAAGTAGAACTATAAAAAATTTTTTAATTAAAGCAGATGTAATAACTTTAACAATTGGCATTAATGATTTATTGACACATTTAGTAGCAACAGAATATGTAAATGATGATGCTTTATATGCTTATGTTGATGAAATGATGGAAGAGTTAGCTAAACTTTTTAAAATAATGCGTGAATATTGTAAAGAAGATATAATTGTAATAGGTTATTATAATCCTTATTCTTCTTTAGAAGCAGAGGAATTATTTGAATATTTAAATAATAGATATAGTCAAGTTGCTAAAAATTATAATATTCATTATTTAGATGTTTATCATATATTAAAAGGAAAAAATTATTTTTCCAATCATAGTATATATCCAAATAAAGATGGCTATAAAGTTATAGGTGACAATATTATTGAACTTTTTTCTAAAACTTTATTAAAATAAAAAAAAGTGGTATAATAAACCAAGGAGGAATGAGAAATGGAGTTTAAAAGATTATTTGCAAAAGTCTTTAGTTATATGGCTATGGGTTTAATTGTTTCATTTGCCACAGCCTATTTTGTATCTAATAATGAAACAATGCTTACTAATATTTTTACAACTAGTTTATATTATTTTATATTTATTGCAGAACTTGTTGTTGTTATCTTTTTATCAGCACGGGCACACAAGATGCATAAAATAACAGCTATGACATGTTTTATTCTATATTCAATTTTAACAGGTCTAACGCTTTCTATAATTTTTGTGGCATTTAAATTGTCATCAATTATTTTGGTATTCTTAGTAACTGCTATTTTATTTGTTATTCTAGCTTTCATAGGATATAAAACAGATGCAGACCTTACTAAGGCTGGAATATATTTACTAGTTGGTTTGATTGGAATTGTTCTTGTATCACTTTTAAATGTATTTTTAGGCAATT
>CAOJZR010000098.1 GCA_948466105.1 uncultured Bacillota bacterium
CGAACTTAAAGTTCCTGTATTTGTTGCTGAAAGTCCACTTACATGTGTAGTTGAAGGAACTGGTGTTTTATTAGATAATCTTCATTTAGTTGATAATAATACTTTTAATTTTTAAAAAAGTGCATATACTATCAACAGAATGGAGAGATAGTATGGATAAAACACAAGGAGAAAAATTAAAAGAAAATTTATTTGATAGTAAAAAAATTGGATGGGAAAATCTAACTGATGAGAAAATAAGAAGTATATTTAATTTTAATAATGAGTATATTTCTTTTTTAAATGCTTGTAAAACTGAAAGAGAATGTGCTTTATTTTCTGAAAAATTACTTAAAGAAAAAGGCTTTGTGAATATTGAAGATAAAAAGTCTTTAAAACCTGGGGATAAGGTTTATTACGTTAATAGAAAAAAAGCTGTATATGCAGCTGTTATTGGTAGCGCAATGTTAGAAGAGGGGCTTAATTTAGTTGGAGCCCATATTGATTCACCTAGACTTGATTTAAAACCTAATCCTTTATATGAGGATGGGAATCTTGCTTTGTTTAAAACACATTATTATGGTGGAATTAAAAAATATCAATGGACAGCTATTCCTTTAATTATTAAAGGTGTGATTGCTAAAAGTGATGGTGAAATTATTAATGTTAATATTGGTGAAGATAAAGATGACCCAATTTTTACAATTACTGATTTGCTTCCTCATTTATCTAACAAACAAGAAAAGAAAACTTTAGGTAATGGTGTTGCTGGTGAGGATTTAAATGTTTTAGTTGGTAGTATACCTTATGAAGATGAAAAGGTTTCTGAGAAGATTAAGTTAAATATCCTTAATATTTTAAATAATAAATATGGAATTACTGAAAAGGATTTTATTAGTGCGGAACTTGAACTTGTTCCTGCTTTTGAAGCTCGTAGTTTAGGTTTTGATGAAAGTATGGTAGCGGCTTATGGGCAAGATGATCGTTCTTGTGCTTATACAACTTTAAGAGCATTAGTAGATTTAAATAAACCTGTTCGTACATGTGTGGCTTTACTTGCCGATAAAGAAGAAATTGGTAGTGTTGGAAATACTGGAATGTATTCAGCTAATTTTGAAGTGTTTATTGCTAAAATTTTAGATAAAGCTGGTCAAAATGGTTTTAATGTTTTAGAAAAAACTTTATGTAATTCTAAAATGTTATCTTCTGATGTTACTTCAGCTGCCGACCCTACTTATGCAGATGTGGATGATAGTCTTAATGCGGCTTATTTAGGCAAAGGTATTTCTTTATGTAAGTATACTGGCCATGGTGGGAAAGGTGGGGCGAATGATGCTTCAGCTGAATTTGTTGCTAAGGTTAGGAGTATTTTAGATAAAAATAATCTTGTTTATCAAATGTCTGATATGGGTAAAGTTGATGAAGGTGGAGGCGGAACAATCGCTTATATCTTAGCTAATAAAGGTATTGATGTAATTGATTGTGGTGTTCCTGTACTTTCTATGCATGCACCATATGAAGTAACAAGTAAATTTGATATTTATAATGCATATGAAGTTTATAAAGTTTTTTATGCAGATTAAGAGCTTTGGCTCTTTTTTTCTTAGAAATGTGTCTAAAAATAGATTTATTTTATGAAATATGGTAAAATTAATACTAGAGGTGAGTTTGATGGGGGACGAAATAATTACAAGAATTTTCTTAATGATCCTTATTTCTTTCTTATTTGTGGCTTTAGTAATGCCATTTATTAAAAAATTAGCATTTCATATAGGTGCCTTAGATGTTCCAAGATCTGAGGAAGGTCACAGGCATATTCATAAAAAAACAACACCTAAACTTGGTGGACTTGCTATATTCTTAGGTTTTTTATTTAGCTATATGATTTTTGGTGAACATAGTAGTACAATGAATTCTATTTTAATTGGTAGTTTTTTAATTGTTTTAACTGGTATTATTGATGATATTCATTCTATTAAGGCTTCAGTTAAATTTGTTGGTCAATTAGCTGCGGCTTGTGTGGTTGTATTTTATGGTGGAATATTACTACAAGATGTAAGCGCGTTTGGATTTTATATTGATTTTGGAGTTTTAGCTTATCCAATAACTATATTATTTGTTGTAGCTTGTATTAATTGTATGAATTTAATTGATGGACTTGATGGTTTAGCTGGCGGAATTAGTGCGATTTATTATTTAACTATCGGTATTATTGCAGCTATTTTAGGGAAATTGGGATTAGATGTTACATTAACATTTATTATGTTTGGTGCAGTACTAGGCTTCTTAGTTCATAATTTCCATCCAGCAACTATATTTGCGGGTGATTCTGGTTCTATGTTTATGGGATTTATGGTTGCGGTCATTGCATTATTAGGATTTAAAAATGTAACTTTAACTTCATTTATTGTTCCTTTATTAATTTTAGCTATTCCAATTTTAGATACTTTCTTTGCTATTGTTAGAAGAAAATTAAAAGGTAAGAGTTTTTCTACTCCAGATAAACTACATATTCATCATCAATTCTTAAATATGAACTTTTCTTATAGGACATCAGTATTAATAATTTATGCGATTCAGATTTTATTTGCCGCTGCTTCTATTGTTTATGTTTTAAAGGATAGACAAGTAGGATATATCCTTTATACAATTTTAGTTATTATTGTTATGCTTTTAGTACTTAAAACTGATGTTGTATTTGATCATAAAGAACTTGAAAAGAAATTAAAATCACTAAAAAAATAATTATGCTTATTCGCATAATTTTTTTTAGCTCGTTAATACTAAAAATGGTGATTTTATGGAAAAGGAATTAATTGATTTATTTGATGTTGTAATGAGATGTTTAGTTTCTTTAGTTGTGTTGTTTTTAGTTACTAAAATGATAGGTAAAAAACAAGTTTCACAGTTTAGTGTATTTGATTATGTAATTGGTATATCTATTGGTAACTTTGCGGCTGAAATGGCTTTAAATTTAGATTCTAAATATTTGCATGGTATTATTGCGGTTCTTGTGTTTGGAGTAGTTGCTTATTTAGTTTCTCTTTTATCTTTAAAGAGTTTGAAGTTACGTAAGTTTTTTATTGGTGATCCAACTATGTTAATACAGGATGGTAAAATATTATATAAAAATTTAAGAAAGACTAAATTTGATATTAACGATTTATTAGAAGATTGTAGAATAAATGGTTATTTTGATATTTCGGAAATTGATTATGCTTTAATGGAAGCAAATGGTGAAATTAGCTTTTTAGCTAAGCCTGATTATCAACAACCGACTAATAAGGATTTAAAGGTTAAAAAGAAAAAAACAGGATTGTGTGCGAATTTAATTGTTGATGGTCAAATAATTGATGCTTCTTTAAGAACAATGCATAAAGATGTAGACTGGCTTATGCATGAACTTAAAGTTAGAGGTTTTAAGCTTGAAGAAGTATTACTTGCTACTTTAGATTTGGATGAACAATTTTTAGTTTACGGAAAAAATGTAAACACTAAAGGATATGAAGAACTTGGGTAGCTTTTGATTATTAATCTTTGATATAATTTAAT
>CAOJZR010000099.1 GCA_948466105.1 uncultured Bacillota bacterium
TTAATCTTACTCCCATATAATCGATTTGATTTTTTAATTCAAACAAATATGTTTCACTACTAAAGCCAGCAAAACAAATTGTTTTATTGGTATAATCTATTACAATGTCTATACAAGCATCAGGTAAAATATTATTAGTTATCGTTTTATTCAATACTTTTTTTGATTTCATTGTCCAAATACACATGCAGTAATCTTCTAATTCTTTTACCTTATATTCAGTATATTTGATATATGTTTTAAAGTCTTTGTCTAGTAAGTATGGTATTTGTTTTGGATAATACATTTTTTCCTCTTTTTTCTATAAGATATGTGCTGTAATAATCGTATAACTATATGAATTAATAGTTATTCGCATATTATCTATTTCACAATACCAGTTTTTACCCTTTTTATAGATATTAGTGTTTTTATCTAATATTTTATTTTTACAATAATTAACCACATCATCAGTAGATAATTGCAAATTTTTTTTAATTCTAACAACACCCATTTTAGTTGTATGGATTTTATCTAGATTATCTAATAATGTCTCTTTATTCATATTATATCAATCCCTATTATACCAATGTATATTTTATTACTAATTATATATCATAAGTTGTTAAATATTTAAATCTTTTCTTTTATTATTACTTAAAAACAATTGGTATTCTCGCCTATTTTATTTAAAAACCTCAAACCCTAATACTTCAATTTTTTTAATTATTTCTTCTAGCGTTTTTTCTTTTTTTACTTCTATCAATAATGATTTATCGTCTAAGGAAAGATCATAAAAAATAATTCCTTTTTCTTTTGAAAGCATCATCTTTATTCGATTTGCACATCCTTCACATTTCATACCTTTAATATTCAATTTTTGTTTCATTTTTTCCCTCTTTCAAATCGTAATGAATTTAGTACAACAGTTAAACTACTAAAAATCATGGCCACACTGCCAAACATCGGCGTCATATTTATACCAAAATTACTAAATAGACCCATAGCTATTGGAAGCATACAAATATTATAGAAAAAAGCCCAAAATAAATTTTGTTTAATCACTTGATAAGCTTGCTTACTGATAGAAATCAAATCTAAAATATTAGAAATATCATTATTCATTAAAATAACATCAGCAGAATCCATAGCTACATCAGTTCCATCATTTACACTAATACCTATAGTAGCATTAACAAGCGCTGGGGCGTCATTGATTCCATCTCCAACCATAATAACTTTTTTATCTTCACTAGTTAATTTTTTTATATATTCTGCTTTTGCTTTTGGTAATACGTTAGCAATGACATTAGTAATGCCTAGTTCTCTAGCAATTATTTGGGCTGTAGTTGTATTATCACCTGTTAGCATAATTACATCAATATTATTTTTATTAAATTTATCAATTATATTCTTTATATCTGTTCTTATAATGTCTCGTACTCCAATTAACCCAATTACTTTATGATTTTCAATAATATAAATAATACTACAACCATTTTTTACTAAATAATCATAATCAGCATTATTAACATTTTTTATTTTTAAATTTGCTAATAATTCTTGATTACCTAAATAGTATTCTTGATTATTGACTTCTCCATAAATACCAAGACCATTTAACGTTTTAAAATTACTGACATCTAATTGTTTATTTACCTTAAATGCTGTACTAATTGGATGTGATGATTTTGATTCAATATTAGAAACTATATTTAGTAAATTAGCATCATCATATTTTGAATAGTTAAAAAGCTTAAATAAATTTAATTTGCCAAATGTTAAAGTTCCTGTTTTATCAAAGATGATAGTATCAATATTTTTGGCTTTTTCTAAAACCGCTCCTGAACGTAAAAACAAACCTTTTTGGGCACATAAACCATTACTTACAACTACCACTAAAGGAACTGCAAGTCCTAAAGCACATGGACAAGCGACAACTAAAACTGTAATCATATGTAGAAATGATTTTGTAACTGAAAGCCCACAGAGTATATTTACTAAAAATGTTAATAAAGAAATAAATAAGATAACTGGTACAAAATAGCCACTAATTCTATCAGCTAATTTTTGTACCTTACTTTTTGTATTAGTAGCTTCAACTACTAATTTTACAAGCTCGGATATAGTTGATTCTTTTCCAATTTTTATAGCTTTATATTCAATATATCCATCATAATTAATTGATCCAGCAAGTAACCGACTTTTCTCTTCTTTTAATACAGGAACACTCTCACCTGTAATAAAACTTTCATCAACATAAGTTTTACCATTTAAAACTACACCATCTACTGCAATTCTATCTCCAGAACGACATATTAATAAATCATCCTTTTTTACTTCATCTATGGTTATTTTCTTTTCTTCTCCATCTTTTTTTAAAATAGCATACTGAGGAGTGATTTGAACTAATTTTTTTATTGCATCTTTTGTTTTTTCTTTACTAGCATCTTCTATAACTCTGCCTAATTTAATAAAGTAAATAATCATACAAGTAGCTTCAAAATATAAGTTTTTAAGATATTCTTCTGCTTCAAATATTATCATAATATAGCCATAAAAACTATATAAAAAGCTAAATACCACACTAAACATTACTAAGGTATCCATATTAGGCATTTTATGAAAAAGATTTTTCAAACCGCTTTTTAGTATATCATAACCATACCATAAAAAGAATAAGGTTACTAGAAACATTATGCTAGCTAATAATAACGGATAATTATGATTAATAAAAGGAAGATTAGGTAATTTCAACATAGGGCCCATGGAAATATACATAATTAAAAGCATTAAAACGCTTACATATATTAATTTGTGTTTATCATTTTCCTTTGTATCTATCTCATTTATACCTTTAAATTCTCCTAGACTTTTAAATCCAGCTTTTTTTATATAATTTTCTAAATCTTTTTTAGTAATCTTCTCGTATTCAATAGTAGCAATAGATAATACTAAATTAACATTAGCCTCTTTAACGCCTATTTGCTTATTTAAATATTTTTCTAATCCAGCTGAACATGCACTACAAGTCATCCCATCTACTTTTAAAACTATTTTTTTCACAACATCACCTCTTTAATTTTTGGTTTTTTTAATTGTTAAAATTCTAAGTGCATTTATTATAGCAAGAATTGATACTCCAACATCTGCAAACACGGCAGTCCACATTCCAGTAAAACCATAGGCACTTAACAATAGAACTATAACTTTTACAGCAATTGCAAAAATTATATTTTGCTTTACAATCGTCATTGTTTTCTTGGCAATTTGAATAGCATTTGAAAGCTTTGATGGCTCATCAGTCATGATGACTATATCAGCGGCCTCTATAGCAGCATCACTTCCAAGACCACCCATTGCTACACCTATATCAGCTAAAGCTAAAACTGGAGCATCATTAATACCATCACCAATAAAAACAAGTTTCCCACTTGACGTTTTTTGGTTTAGCAATTGTTCAACCCAGAAAACTTTGTCAGTAGGTAAT
>CAOJZR010000100.1 GCA_948466105.1 uncultured Bacillota bacterium
ACCTAGATATTCATAAATTTTAGCATTAAAATTGCTTTTAAACGTATTTAGCCCCATATATTTATTATTAGGAATGTCTATATTACTAACGCCACCTAAGTTAAACGTTTTGTATCCTTCTTTAGCATATTTTTCGATGATTTTCCATATAAGTAAATGCTTAGAATTGAATTTTTTGTATTTAATGTTGTATCCATCAAACATAAGATAAATATTGCTAGCTTGTTTAATAATAAGTGCACTAGAAGTAATAATGCCGTTTGGATAGTTTTTAAGCAAGTTTGTTGCTTCAATAAGTTGAGCTTTATATTTATTAAATAGGTTATCAATAATTATTTTTTTATTTATTGTCTTATTAGATCTTTTTTTTGCGTTAGCTATTAAAATATTACTTATATTATTGCTTGCTTCTTCATATTTTAAATACATAGCTTGACTATATTCTAAATATTTTTTTGTATCAAGATGAGTATAAAAAAAGTCAATATTATTTTTTTTAGAAAAGAATTCATATAAATCATTAATGAAAGCTGCATTATGGTAGTTTTTAGCTTTAGTATCATTTATTAGATATTTCAAATCATCTTTTGTGCCTTTAAACATTTCAATTCCTACCTTGATGGCATTTCTAATTTTGGTACGATATTCTTTTTTAATATCATTGAATAAAAAGTAAAAGGGCATGTCAAGATCAACAATAGCTTCAAAGCGGGGTTTTAAAGCTTCAAAGTAGTTGTTGTAACCCAAGTGATAACAGTTTAAACTAGTAAGGGTATTAAAGATATCATCAATGTTTCTAACTTCTTTATAGTTGGTTTTAGGAGTGGTGATACTTTTGATAATTAGTGGGCAAAATTTAACAGCAATAATATCTTTTTTATTTAAGAATCTTTTTATTTCTTTGATAAATGTTTTTAATAAATCAGTATCATTATAATCGATTAAAAAGCCTCGAGGAGCATAAGCATATTTAAAACCATGATCTTTTTTGATTAAAAGAAGGGTAGCAGCTTTAATTTCATCATTATCCATAAGGCCTAGAAGGATACTGTTGTATTTTTGATTATTCATAACAAAAGCATATTCTGGAGTTTGATATATTGATTTTAATGGACTTGTTTTTATGAAATTGTTAAATTCTTCATTCGTTAAAGTTTTAATAGACATAAATATTCCTCCTCAAGAAATTATAATATTATATCACAAATTAAAGAAAAAAACTAATTATTTTTATTAATTATAATTTGCAAAATAATTATTTTAATGTATAATATCGTTTTGGTTGAAATAGCTAGAAAATGCTTAAATAATGATTTATGTTGTTTAACAAAATTAATATTAAAGATGAGTAATAAGACTTCTTTGTTTAAACCAACTTGACTATAGAAATTGAAAGGGATTTGTAAGCGATGAAATTTGTGAAATTAGTAATACAAAATATAAATGCTTTTACATATTATCTTAAAGATGAAAATGATAATATTTATAGATTAGATTTTGAATTTTGCAGTTTAGTAAAAAAGCTTAAAATAAATGATTGTTTATTTGTTCATGAAAGCCTTTTAGAAGAAAAGTGTTTATTAAGTTTTGGTGAGCTTTCTAGTCCTTATGGTAGAGTAATAACAGATATAAATGACAAAGACTTGATAATTTTACTAATTGATAATGAAAAATTATGTTTAAAAAGACTATATGGTTAAATCTCAACTTTATAAGTTAATTATTGAAATGCTATGTTTTATAAATAGTTAATAAAGAAAATGATAAAAAATTAATAGGTGATTTGATGGGTAATGATTTAAAGATAATAAAAAAGAAATATGGTGAAAAAATGATGCAGTTTTGTAGAGATTTCTTTCCCACTATATTAGAGACACCAGGTCTATTATTAGCGCTGATGTTAAATAGTTTTTATCCTAGTAGGGTTTTATATGAAGATATTAAGGCAAATCATTTAGAAGAAGCGTTTAAAGATTACATATATAATAAAATAGTAAAAAAAGATAATAAAAAAATTGAAGCATCAAAAACTCCTAAAGAGTTGTTAAGTGAAGTTGGCTATGATTTATATGAATGTACTACTGAAAAAGAAATTCAGGCTTTTAAAAAATATTATGCCCATGGAGAAGCTCTATGTACATTTAAAGGTGGTAGATTAAATAGTTGTAGAGTTTTTTTTGCAGTAAAAAAAGATGTTAGTAAAATAAAAAGAGAGGAATTTAAAGTTCCCAATCGACAAGATATGTATGGAACATCAGTTATAAGTATTCAATTTACAAAAAATCAATTAAACACCTTATCTATTAAAAATCGCTATAATCATAAAGTAGAAAATCCAGATGCAACATTTTCTAATAATTTAGATAATATTGTTGCTGGTTTAACTGATAGTTTTGAAAAAGAATATGGGATAAAACAGTTAAATAAAGAATGCTATTTTGAGATACCTAGTTATGTTATGGATAATAATGGAGTTCATTATAAGTTTAATTATGAAATAGGTAATATTTATTATTGTCCAGATAATATTATTATAGACAATTTTGAGGTTAAAAAGTTTGATAAATCATCATTTATTGTATTAGATTATTTTATTTTAGATTTACAAAACAAAACTATATCTTTATATGATACCCGTATTTTAGAATCATTTTGTAAAACAATAGAAGAAATAAGGAAGATAGATGTTGTTTGTAAAAATGATTATAGAATAATTGTGATTACTCCTAAAATAGGTTCAGAAATTCTTATTGTTTTAGATAAAACAAATAAAATAATTGGATATAAAAATAATAATATTACTCAAATAGCAACATATTTTTTGTTTAATAATCATTGTTTAGAGTGGTTAGAAGCAACAAAGTTAAGAGAAATAGAAAGTTTTTGTTTATATAATACACCTAAATTGCAAACAGTTAATTTGCCAGCATTAAAAGCTATAGGAATAGGATGTTTTAGTAATAATGAAGAAATAAAAAAACAAGTAGAGGTAATAGTTGAAAACAATCAAGTAACTAAAAAAAGATGAATTTTTGATAACTAACAATTAATAGCTAGATTTAAAAAGACAATGATTAGTCTTTTTTTCATATTAAAAAAAAAGCAACATAGATTTATATAGGTGATATTGTGGAAAGATTAAAAATAGGAATTCCTAGAGCTTTATATTACTATTATTTCAAAGATTTTTATAAGTATTTTTTTGATAGT
Organism: uncultured Bacillota bacterium; assembly: GCA_948466105.1. GTDB lineage: Bacteria > Bacillota_I > Bacilli_A > RF39 > UBA660 > CAOJZR01. The sequence continues at coordinate 3,211 of CAOJZR010000100.1, forward strand.
CTTGATATTGATGTCATATATAGTAGTCAAACCAATAAAAAAATTGTTGATGATGGAATTAATCTTAGTAATGATGAGATGTGTATGTCACTTAAAGTATTTTTAGGACATGCTTATAATTTACAGGGAAAATGTGACTATATTTTAGTGCCACGGATTGATAATTATGGTGTTAGTAATCAATCATGTACTAATTTTTTGGCTCTTTATGATATATTAAATAATTTAATTGATACTA
>CAOJZR010000101.1 GCA_948466105.1 uncultured Bacillota bacterium
AAATATTGACAGGTAAAATTCTACAAAATAAAAGAAATGTTTCCCTTTTTCCAGCCAGCCACTTTGTAACTAGTGAAGAAAAATTAAAATTAGCTATTAAAAATATTGAAACAGAATTACAAACACAATTAGAAAAATTTAAAAATGACAACAAACTTTTAGAATACCAACGTTTAAATGAACGAACTAATTATGATTTAGAGATGCTTAGTGAAACAGGCTTTTGTCGTGGTGTTGAAAATTATTCTAGGCATTTAGCTTTAAAAGAAGCAGGAGAAACACCAACAACACTAATGGATTTCTTTGGCAAAGACTATTTATTAATAGTTGATGAATCACATGTTACTATTCCACAAGTAAGAGGTATGTTTAATGGCGATCGTGCAAGAAAACAAATCCTAGTGGATTATGGTTTTCGTCTTCCAAGTGCCTTAGATAATAGACCACTTCATTTTGAAGAATTTGAAAAAAAAATTCATCAAGCTATTTTTGTTTCAGCAACTCCAGCTGAATATGAGTTAAATCATACCAAAAATGTTATTGAACAAATTATTCGACCTACTGGATTACTTGACCCTATAATAGAAGTAAAACCAACCAAAGGACAAATAGATGACTTAATTAATGAAATTCATCTTAGAAAAGAAAAAGATGAACGGGTTTTAATTACGACTTTAACTATAAAAATGGCTGAAGAATTGACATCATATCTTAAAAATATTGATATAAAAGTGGCTTATTTACATAGTGAGGTAAAAACATTAGAACGCTTAAGAATTATTAGAGATTTACGTCTTGGTAAATATGACGTGGTTGTAGGCATAAACTTACTTAGAGAAGGTATTGATATACCAGAAGTAAGCTTAATTGCTATAATGGATGCAGATAAACAAGGTTTTCTACGAAGTGAGCGTAGTTTAATTCAAACAATAGGAAGAGCAGCTAGAAATGCTAATGGTAGAGTATTTATGTATGCAGATAAAATAAGTGAAGCTATGCAAATAGCTATTGATGAAACTAAAAGACGCCGTACAATTCAAGAAGCTTATAATCAAAAATATAATATAATTCCTACTACTATTAAAAAAGAAATAAGAAATCTTATTAGTAATAATCAAGAAGTTGAAACTAAAAAACCTGCTAAGATATCTAAAGCTGAGAAAATAAGTATGATAAATAATCTAGAAAAAGAAATGAAAAAAGCAGCAAGTGATCTTGATTTTGAAAAAGCTATGGAACTTAGAGATATATTATTTGAATTAAAAGGAGAATTATAATATAATTATAATGGTGAAAATATGAAAAATAAATTAAGAAATATATTAGATTGGTTAATCAGCATAATTGGCTATAGTCTAATACTAGTAACAGTAGAATTGCTTTTTAAAAAAACAATGTATATTGATAATAGTTACTATTTTTTATGGCCGTTCATTGCAAGTATTATAATTTATGTTCTAAATAAAACAGTAAAACCATTAATTATTTGGTTGACACTGCCTATTACAGGTATTACTTTGGGGCTTTTTTATCCTTTTATTAATGTATTGATTTTAAAAATTGTTTCTTTTATCTTAAAAGGACATTTTGAAGTAAAAGGTATTTTTTTGGCCTTTTTAATAGCGATAATTATATCTATTATGAATATACTTATGGAAGAATTGGTTTTAAAACCTTTAAGGAGGAAATAAAATGAACCCTATTTTGGTAACGATTGGTCCTTTAAAAATATATTGGTATTCTATTTTTATTTTAATGGGTATTTTAACTGCTTATTTTATAATTGTAAAGGAAGCTAAAAGACACAATATTAGTGAAAACATAATTGTTGATTTGTTTTTTGTAACAATTCCAATTGCTTTAATAGGCGCTAGAATATATTATTGCACATTTGAATGGACCAACTATAAAGATAATTTGATTGAAATTTTTGAAGTTTGGAATGGTGGACTCGCTATTCATGGAGGAATAATTGCTGGCTTAGTTGTGGTTTATTTTTATACTAAGAAAAAAAATATGAATTTATTCAAACTATTAGATATTATTGTACTTGGTCTTATTATTGGGCAGGCAATTGGTAGATGGGGAAATTTTGCTAATGGTGAAGCTCATGGACCTATTACGTCTTTAGAAAATATAGCTTTTTTACCTCAGTTTATAATAGATGGCATGTATATAGATGGGCATTATTATATTCCAACTTTTTTATATGAGTCAATATGGTGTATAATTGGATTTATAATAATGTTTTGGATTAGAAAAAGGGATATTAAGATTGGATTTTTATCAGGATTTTATTTAATATGGTATGGAATAGGGCGCTTTATTATCGAAAGTTTAAGAACAGATAGTTTAATGTTTATGGGGTTAAAGATAGCGCAAATTGTATCAATATTAATGATGATTTTAGGAGTAATTCTTATATATAAAGGAAAAAATAAATATAATGAGGGATGAAAATGTATAAATGTGTTGTAATTGGTGCAGGTGTTGCTGGAATGACAGCAAGTATTTATTTAAAGAGAAGTGGGATTGATGTTCTTTTATTAGAAAAAAGTTTTTATGGTGGACAAATTAATAATACATATATTATTGAAAACTATCCTGGTTTTGTTTCAATTGATGGTCCTAGTCTTGCTAAAGAAATATATAATCAAGTTAAAAATCTAGATATTTGTTATAAAACAGCAAATGTTGTAGATATAATTGATTACAAAGATTATAAAATTATTAAAACAACTAAAGAGGACATTAAAACAGAATATATTATTTTAGCTACTGGTCGAGAATCACGTAAATTAAATGTTCCAGGTGAAGATCGTTTAATGGGAATGGGTGTTAGTTATTGTGCTATATGTGATGGACCATTTTTTAGAAATAAAAACATAGTTGTTGTTGGTGGAGGTAATAGTGCTTTAGAGGAGGCTTTATATTTAGCGACACTTGCTAAAAATGTCAAGTTAATAGTTAGATCAAAAATTAAGGCTGATGCGACCTTAGAAAAACAAGTCCTTAATAAGGATAATATTGATATATTTTATAATACTCAGGTAATTGAGTTAAAAGGTGTAGAAAAATTGGAAAAGGTTATTTTAGATAATGGTCAAGAAATATGTGCAGATGGTATTTTTATATATGTTGGCAAAGAACCTAAAATAGATTATTTGAAGTCTTTGAATCTTACAACTAGTAATGACTATATTATTGTTGATAAAAATATGCAGACTAATATAGATAAAATATATGCAAGTGGAGATTTAATAAAAAAAGATTTTTATCAAATATCTACAGCTATTAGTGATGCTACAGTAGCAGCTCTTAGCGTAAAGCAAAAAATAAATATGGAGTAAAGTCATAAGAAAAGTAATGACTTTTTTTTATTTTGATGTTAAACTATAAATAGTAAATGATAGTTTAAAAATAAGGAGTTGTTGATTATATGAAAAT
>CAOJZR010000102.1 GCA_948466105.1 uncultured Bacillota bacterium
GTAATTGGTACTGCTATTAGTGCGATTACTGCTAGTATTACTATGACTGCTAATAGTTCAATTAATGTAAAGCCACCTTTTTTCTTCATTTTTAAAACAACTCCTCAACTTCTATATTTCCCATATTTTTACTATAAATACATAATATCATAAAAAGATGTTTTGTGCAAAATGTTTCTTTGCATAAATTAGCAATATATTACATTATAATGTATACGAGGTGTTAAAAATGGCTGTTGATACAATTACTTATATGTCAAAAGAAGAACTTCAAAAAATAATTGGAGGTAATATAAGAAAAATAGCTTATGAGAAAAATGTTAATTTGATGAAATTAGCTGAAAAGGTTGATATCTCATATGAATATTTGCGTCATATTGTATCATTAAAGGGTCATAAAAGTCTATCACTATATTCTGTTTATAAATTTTCAGTTGCTTTGGATACTACCTTTGATGAATTAATAAAGCAAAGCGAGCATTGAAAAAATTTTGTAATACCTCTATGAAAAAGCTAGATACACTAGCTTTTTCTGTTTAGATAAGAAAGTTACTTGTTCAAATGGATAATTAATAGTATAATCAATAAAAAGTATTTCTAACATGTATGAGGTGATTTTGTGAATTTAGCAATAATAGGCGCAATGGAAAAGGAAATAGAATTATTAAAAAAGAACTTAAACATGCAGTTGTGTGATAGTGATATTTATTATACTGAAATACAAGATAAAAAAATATATCTTTGTTTAAGTGGAATTGGTAAGGTCAATGCTAGTATAAAAACACAATATTTAATTGATAAATATAGTATTGATTATATAATTAATACTGGTTGTGCAGGTAGTTTGGATAAAAGCAACAATATAATGGATATTATTATTCCTAACTACGTAACATATCATGATTTTTATCCTGAACGAATAATGAAGCTAAGTACTCCCAATAATGGATGTCTTTTAACAGATGAATATTTAAACACTTTAATTATAAATGTTCTTCTTGAAACAAAGCAAAACTATAAAATAGCACCAATTTGTAGTGGTGATAGGTTTGTTACAGATAATCAAAAAGAAGAAATAAAAAAAAGGACAGACTGTAGTGTTGTAGATATGGAAAGTGCTAGTATAGCTCATACTTGTGCAGTTAATAAAGTTCCAGTTGCCATTATAAGAACAATATCAGATTTTGCTGATGGCAATGATGTGTTTGAAAATAAGGCTTCATATAATTCAGCTTTAATAGTTCAAAAAGTATTAGAAAAATTAGGTGAGCTATGAAAACAGTTTTAATTACTGGTTCCAGTCGCGGTATAGGCGCTGAAATAGCGAAGTATTTTGTAAACAATAAATATAATGTAGTGATTAATTATTTAAATAGTGAAAAAGAAGCAATTGTTTTAAAAAAACAATTGGAAACTAATCATGTAAAAGTTTTGACAATAAAAGCGGATGTTGCTAGTGAAGAACAAGTAAAAAAAATGTATGATGAATGTCTAGCGGAATTTGGGTTTATTGATGTAGTAGTAAATAATGCAGCTATTGCAATAGATACATTAGTTGAGGATAAGAAAGTTGAAGATTTTAAAAGCATTTTAAATGTCAATCTAATTGGTACTTTTTTGGTATGTAAATATTTTGGTCAAAAAATGTTTAATGAAAAAAAAGGCTCGATTATTAATATTTCCTCAACTAATGGGATTGATACTTATTATCCTTATGGTATGGATTATGATGCGTCTAAAGCTGGAGTTATTTCCCTTAGTAATAATTTTGCTACTCTTTACGCTCCTTTTGTGCGAGTAAATACGGTTGCCCCTGGTTGGGTTGAAACAGATATGAATAGTTGTTTAGATGCTAATTATAAAATAGAAGAATGTTCTAAAATTTTGCTTGGTCGGTTTGCTTCACCAGAAGAAATTGCTAGTGTTGTTTATTTTATAGCTAATGCTAGTTATATTAATAGTAGTGTAATTAGGGTTGATGGTGGAAAAAAATGTTAATGTTCTTTTATTTTTAGGAATGAAATAGTAAAATATTAAAAATATATGACAGTGTAAATATAAAATAGAAGTAAAAATTGAGGTGTTATAATGAAAATAAAAGATAGTATTGTTATGTTAGGTGAAAAATGTGAAATGGAATTACAAGAACAATTTAAACAAATTGATTGGATGTGTGAAATTAATAGCTTAAAAGTTCTTAATGCTTTCCATAAATATGGGGTAAGTGAAGCTCATTTTAATAGTACTACAGGTTATGGATATGGGGATTTAGGAAGAAGTGTAATTGAGCAAATTTATTGTGAAATTATGGGAGCCGAAGATGCTTTAGTAAGAAGTCAATTTATATCAGGTTCACATGCATTGACAGTTGCTTTGTTTGCTTTACTACGACCTGGGGATACGATGCTTAGTATTACTGGCAAACCTTATGATACTTTGGATGAGGTTATTGGTATAAGAGATAATTCAAGTTCGCTTAAATCTTTTAATATAAACTATGAACAGATAGATTTAATTAACAATGATTTTGATTATGAAAAAATTATAGAAAAACTAACAAAAACAAAGATAAAATTGATTGAGATTCAAAGATCAAAAGGTTATTCAACAAGAAAAAGCATCAATATTGAAAAATTGGCTTCAGTAATTAAAGCAATAAGAGAAATTAATAAAGATGTTATTATTATGATTGATAATTGCTACTGTGAGTTTGTTGAAGAAAAATCGCCTCTTGAAATAGGTGCAGATATAATTGTTGGCTCACTTATTAAAAATTTAGGTGGAGGGATTGCGCCTAATGGAGCTTATATAGCTGGAAAAGCCACATTAGTAAAACTTGCTAGTGAAAGACTTACTGTTCCTGGAGAGGGAAAAGAAGTTGGACCAACTTTGGGGATAAATAAAAGTTTGCTTCAAGGTTTGTATATGGCTCCTAGTGTAGTTGCCGCAAGTTTAAAAACCGCAGTTTTTGCAAGTAAACTATTAGAAAGATTAGGATATAAAGTTGAACCTAAATATAATGAAAATAGATGTGATATTGTACAAAATATTATTTTTGATGATGAAAATAAACTTATTGCTTTTTGTCAAGGTATTCAAAAGGCTTCAGCTATTGATAGTATGGCTATTCCTGTGCCATGGCAAATGCCTGGATATGATGATAAGGTAATTATGGCATCTGGAAGTTTTGTTCAAGGTTCATCAATTGAACTGTCTTGTGATGGACCAATTCGCCCACCATTTATTGCTTATTTACAAGGTGGTCTTACATATCAGTATGGTAAAATAGGTGTTATGATGGCAGTAAGTAATATACTTGGTGAAGACGATGAATAATAATTTTGATGTTGATTTTTTAGAAAAAAGTGGACAAGATATTTATTTGTCTAATAAAGATAAAGAAATATTAAAAAAGTAT
>CAOJZR010000103.1 GCA_948466105.1 uncultured Bacillota bacterium
TGCACCCACTCTAGTAATTTCCCACTCATTAATACCACAAGGATGAGGTTTTTTCATAATAACTTTACTACCTAATTTATACTCATTATTCATCACGAATCACCACCTGAAGGTTCACTGTGGGCTACTACTTGTGGATAAGGGATACAAATATTTTCCTTATCAAATACATCTTTTACTACTTTAAAAGCTTTACGTTTAAATTCAAAATCTTTTAAAGGTTTACATTCAGCTACAAGTCTATAAACAACTGCGCTATCAGCTAATTCTTGAATACCTAATAATTCTACTTTTGAAACTAGATAATCAGTTGTTTTAGTTAATTCATCGCAAATTTTATTAAGTGCTTCAACCACTACCTCACTTTTATCTTCGTAAGATACTGAAACATCAATAATACATTTGCATGGATGAGTACTATAATTAATTACATCTGTAACATTACGATTTGCAATAACCATTACTTCCCCTGTATAAGCTCTAATTTTTGTATTTTTCATTCCAAGCTCAATAACATCCCCACGGAAAGTACCTACCCTAATATTATCTCCAACATCATACTCGTTATCAACAATTATTGAAAAGCCAGCTAAAAAATCTTTTAAAATATCTTGTAAAGCAAGACCAGCTACAACCCCAGCAATACCTAAAGATGCAAGCATAGCCTTCGTATCAACACCCCAAGTATTTAAAAGAGCAAGTAAAGCTGCAATTAAAATTATATATTTAATAATATTAATAAACAAATTCATAATTGTTAAAGACTTTTTATGTGCCCTAAACTTAGCTGTCCCCATAAACGTTTTAACAATTATTTTTTTAATTAAAATATAAGATAATACTGCAATTATAATTATAAATATTGGTTCAATAATTTCTTTGGTTAATAATTGTTCAATCATTTTATCATTCCTTTATGTCAATGATTTCTAAAATACGATTAAGATCTGCATTGTTAACAAAAGATATTTCTAATTTTTTATCTTTTATTTTAACTTTAGTATCTAATTTATCACAAAGCAATTCCTCAACATATTTATACTCATTATTTTTTTCTCTTTTTTGTGCTTGTTTTCTAGGTTTATCAACACTAACTTTTTCAAGCTCACGAACTGGCATACTATTTTGGATAATATCATTTGCCATTTTTATAATTTCTTCTTCATCTTCAAGTTTACTTAAAACTCTTGCATGCCCCATAGTTAACTGTTTATTCGCAACCATTTCTTGAACTGATTTTGGTAATCTAAGTAATCCAAGCACATTAGTTACATGACTACGACTTTTACTAACTCTTTTGGCAAGTTCTTCTTGTGTAATATCTAATTGCTCAATTAAACTTTTATAAGCCTTAGCTTCTTCTAAAGCATTTAAATTTTCCCTTTGTAAATTTTCAAGTAAAGCTATTTCAGCCATTTTTTCATCAGTTAATTGTCTAATGATTGCTGGAATTGTTTCAAGTCCTGCTAACTTACTAGCCCTAAGTCTTCTTTCACCAGCAATTATTTCATAACCTTTAATACTCTTTTTAACAATAATTGGTTGAAAAACACCATTTTCTTTTATTGATAAAGCAAGTTCTTTTAAAGCATTTTCATCAAAAACAGTTCTTGGTTGATAAGGATTAGGTCTAATTTCATCAACATTTAATTCAATAATTTCTTCACCTTTAGTTTCAGTATAAATTTGTTTTTCAAAATCACTAACATTATCCACGCTTAAATTATCTAAATCAAATAACTGTTCTAATCCTTTACCTAAAGCTCTCTTTTTACCTTCCATTTCTACTAATCACCTCTTTTGCTAAATTAATATATGCCTCTGCCCCTCTATTTTTAGGATCATAAGCAATAATTGGTTTTCCATGACTTGGAGCTTCTGATAACCTTACAAGTCTCGGAATTATAGTATCATAAACTCTTTCTTTAAAATAACCTTTAATATCTTGAACAACCTCTAATCCTAAATTTGTACGATTATCAAGCATAGTCAGTAATACTCCTTCAATATCTAAAGTTGGATTTAAAGTTTTTTGAGCAAGCATAATTGAATTTAATAATTGCATAATTCCCTCTAATGCAAAAAATTCACATTGTACAGGAATAATAACCGAATTTGCCGCTGTTAGCGCATTAGTAGTTAAAAGTTCTAAAGAAGGTGGACAATCAATCAAAATATAATCAAACATTTGATTAGCCATCCCTAAGCGTTCTTTTAATTGGTTATTTTTAACAAATGTTGGATCCATTCTACTTTTTTCCATAAGCTCGATGTTTGCTCCAGCTAAACTAATAGTTGCTGGAATTATAAATAAATTCCGAAAACGAGTTTTAAGAATCACATCTTTAAGGTCTGCATTACCTACTAATAAATCATGTACACTATATTTAATATCCCCTTTTTCTATTCCAAGTCCAGTAGTACTGTTCCCTTGTGGGTCTAAATCAATTAATAAAACTTTTTTACCAAGCATCCCTAAAGATGCAGAAAGATTAATACTAGTAGTTGTTTTCCCTACTCCACCTTTTTGATTAACTAAAGCTATTATTTTTCCCATCTTTACCACCATTTTCTATATTTTATAGCTATAAACATTTTACCACATTATCCGCCATAAATCTATCAAAAATCAATATATAAATAAAATAACATTTCAAAATCAAATTAATATCTTTACTATTTTTTACTATGTAGAAAACATTTTTAAAAATAATTTATTGAATAAAAACAAATTAATATATATAATTAAGGGAGAAAGGATAGATAGCATGGAAACATTAGAAGCAATAAAAAAAAGAGTTTCAACTAGAAAATTCTTAAAAAAACAAATAAAAGAAAAAGATTTAAAAATAATTTTAGAAGCCGGTAAACAAGCACCTGTAGCTTATAATAAATATAGTGATTTATTAATCACTGTAGTCCAAAACAAAGAACTTTTAAATGAAATAGATAGATTATGCGATGAATACTATGGAGCCGACACAATGGTATTTTTCAATGCTCCAACGTTAATATTTGTTTCATCAAAAAATGCAAAATATGACCAAGAATATGAAAATGTCGCTTGCATAATGGAAAATATGGCTTTAGCCGCTACTGACATTAATGTTGGAAATGTTTATTTAAAAGGTATGACTTTGCACATAGAGGAAAAAACATTATCTAATTTATTAAACTTACCAGAAGATTTTAGAGCTATTGCTGCTTTAGGTGTAGGCTATGCAGATGGCGAACTAAAACCTAAAGTACATGATCTAAAAATAGAAAGACTTTAAAAG
>CAOJZR010000104.1 GCA_948466105.1 uncultured Bacillota bacterium
TAATATAAACTTCTTTTAAAAGTTGATAAAGAGCATAAAACTTTTTGTTTACATCACTTTCATTAATGCAATAATAATATTTAATTATCAAGCGATTAAAAAAGGTAAATTTATGTTTTTTCGAATAATAAAATAGTTTAATTAGTTGTTTTTTAGTTGCTCGCTTCTCTGTTATAATCTTCATTTCATCCTCTGTAAGCAATTCTTTAAATTTATATAACTCTTGTTCTTTATCCATAAATTTTTTCTGTGTTTTTAAGTCCACTAACAAGTTTTTAATACTTATCAGTTCATCAATCTCTTGTTCTAATACTTCTAATTTATTTTGAAGTGATTTTAGTTTATTAAAATCATCATTTGAAGTTAAAATCGCACTAAGATTTTTTTGTAAATCAACTAGTTTTGTAGGTATAGATGCTTGTAATGGTTCCATAAAATCATCATTGCGACCGAATCTTAAAAAAAACTCGGGAAGTGATGTTTTTTCAAACTCTTCGATTATGTTATCAACAGCAGAATTGTTTTTGGATACAACTACTACATTTTTTTCTGCTATTATCAAATTAGCTAAAAGACTTAAAATAGTTGTTGTCTTGCCAGTTCCAGGTGGACCTTGAATAATTGACACATCATTAGCTAAAGCATTTTTTATTGCTGTTCTTTGTGAAAGATTAGAATTAGCTAGTAAAAAAATTTTATCATTTTTCAATATTTTTTTAGGTTCTTTTTGATTTTTTAAATATCTTACTAACAGATTATCTTTACTTTGTATATAAACAGCATCTAACATATCATTAAAGGCACGTTGTCGAAAATCACAGCCAGCTTTTCTATCTAATTCTTTTATACAATTTTTATAATAATCTATATATTGATTCACATTAAATGGGAGTGATAATTTTCTTGATCTAAATGCAACTTCATCATCATGATAAGCAAATTCCACTTTCAAAATGTTAGAAAGATAGATTTTTGACACTTGATTACTATTTTTAAATACATATTGTAAAATTCCATTATAATACATCACTGCTATAACAATCATTACTTTACCTTTACTAGTAGTAATTTTTAAAAACACATGCTTATTAATTGATTCATTAAAATACTCAATCATAATCTTCCCTCTTTACTTAATTATTAAAATATTTTATAAATACTTGTTACTTTGTTATAAAAATTTGGAATTATTTCATCACTATCATAATTTAACTAACTATAAATTAATCAAAACATTCCTCAACTATATTCAAAACACCATTTTTTTAAAATGTATTTAAACAAATTTATACATACTTTTAAAGTATGGCCTATTTTACCACATTTTGGAAAATTTGCAAATTGAATATAAAATCTTGAAATTCAGTTACATATTTCTTCAAATTTCACACAAAACACATATTTTTATGTATAATAACACTTAAGAGGTGACTTATGAACATACTAATTGTTGATGATGAAATAATGATTCGTAGTGTAATAAAAGAATATTGTCTAAATGAAGGATATAAAGTAAGTGAAGCTAGCAATGGTATCGAAGCTCTAAATAAGATTAAAACAACTACAATTGATATTATCATCCTTGATATTATGATGCCTAAACTAGATGGCTTATCAGCCTATAAACAAATAAAGCAAATTAAAAATATCCCAACTATTATTTTATCGGCACGTGATGAAGAATATAATAAACTATTAGGCTTTGATCTTGGAATTGATGATTATGTCACAAAACCATTTAGTCCAAAAGAACTAATTGCTCGCATTAAAGCTGTTACAAAACGCTATCAAAAAGAAGAAAATAAATATATTTATGAAACACTTATTCTTGATTTTAAAGGGCATTCTTTAACAATTGATAACCAAGAAATTAAACTTACACCTAAAGAATTTGAACTATTAAAATACTTTATTAATAATCAAAATATCGCCCTATCACGAGAAATTCTTCTAAATAAAATTTGGGGATATGAGTATTTTGGCGATGACCGAACTATTGATACTCATATTAAAATGCTAAGAAATAATTTAGGAAAGTATCGACATCTTATAAAAACAGTAAGGGCTATAGGATATAAATTTGCAACGAAATAGTTTAAAATATAAAATATGGATTTACTTAATTATCTTTAGTGTCTCAATTCTTTCCTTTTTATGGCTTTTCCAAGTCATCTTTTTAGATAGTTATTATACTTGGTTTAAAACCAAAACCATAAAAAAAATTAAAAATCAAGTAATAACTAGTTATAAACAAAAAGATTTCGATCAACTTGATAAAATTGCATTTGAAACTAATACTTGTATCGAAATAGATGATATATATGGCATTATCTATACAACTGGTATTTTAAATAAAGGCTGCTTTTCTAAAATGTTTATTAATTCTAAAGAAAATTATAAGCATCAATTTATGACTAGCAATCTAAAAGAAGAAATATATGAACTTAAAAATCCTTACTTAGATAACCGCAATCTCATCTACGCTATTAAAGACAATAGTTATCACTACATTTTCTTATCAACCTCTCTTGAAGCCATTGATGCCACATCCATTATTTTAAAAAATCAATTAATTTATGTTACTATTCTTGTCCTAGCACTATCATTTTTAATTGCCTATTTTATTTCTAGGAAAATATCTACTCCCATCATTAATATAAATAATGCCGCTAAAAAATTAGCTAAAGGAAAGTTTGATATTAGCTTTACAACTAATAATGATATTGAAGAAATAAATGAACTAGCCATCACTCTAAATTATGCCAAAGACGAACTTTCCAAAACCGAAAATCTTAGAAATGAATTATTAGCCAACATCAGCCATGACTTAAAAACACCACTTACTATGATTAAAGCTTATGCTGAAATGGTTCGTGATTTAACTTATAAGAACAAACAAAAACGTGAAGAAAACCTTAATATAATCATTAATGAAACTGATCGTCTTAATCAACTTGTAAACGACATTCTTGATTTATCGAAACTAAAAGCTTTATCAAAACTGAACTACGAAACTTGTAATTTAAATGATTTAATAAATAGTATCATTAAACACTATGAAATATATAAATTAAAAGATAATTATAATATTATATATCAA
>CAOJZR010000105.1 GCA_948466105.1 uncultured Bacillota bacterium
ATCTACACCGCAATCTACACTCTTTCCCTACACGACGCTCTTCCGATCTCAATCTTTTTCTTTTTAGCTTTAGAAATATTTATACTACCTATATCACTATTTTTTGTAAGAACTTGCGTTACCTTGTATTGTGCAAAAGCATAATCAAGCATTTCAGTCACTTCTTGATTTCTAGTTTTACTAGATTCTTCTCCCATTACTACCGCTATAACACGCAAGTTATCCCTTTTAGCCGTTGCTGTAAGACAGTAACCAGCTTCTTCTGTATAACCAGTTTTAAGACCATCTACTCCAGCATAAAAGCGCACTAATTTATTAGTATTAACAAGCCATATTTTCCTATCAGTATCTTTACGAAGATAATCTTCATAAATTGATGTAAATTCAAAAACAATTTCATGTTTAACAAGTTCCTTAGCAATAAGTGCCATATCATAAGCCGATGAATAATGTTCCGCAGCATCAAGTCCATGTGGATTTTTAAAATTAGTATCTTGTAAACCTAATTCACGAGCTCGCTTATTCATCATTTCAACAAACATATCAACATTACCTGCTATCTTCTCAGCCATAGCTACTACTGCATCATTTCCGCTTGCTACAGCTATCCCCTTAAATAAATCTCTCACACTCATTTGCTCATTTTCTTCAAGCAAAATTTGACTACCACCCATACCAGAGGCATTAGCTGATACAGTTACCATATCATCCCAACTAATAACTCCTTTTTCAATATTTTCAACAATAAGAAGCATACTCATCATCTTAGTCATACTAGCTGGAACTCTACGTTCATGTGAATTTTTTTCAAATAAAATTTCCCCAGTTGTTGCTTCAATTAAAATCGCACTTTTTGCATTACTAGCCAAGTTAGTTGAAGCTAAAACATCAATCTTGCCACCTAAAAAGAACATACACATCATAAAAAACACAAATACTTTTTTCATAATTCACCTCTAATTAATCCTATGAATAATTTGTCAAAAAAGAATAAATTATTAACATTTATTGGCATTATAACTAAAAATTACTATACAAAAATTAGACAAAGCTTATACTTTTTTTTATCTCTTTAAGCATTCTTCTTTTATAAATTTCAAATAAAGTGTATAATAATGATAGGTGATAAAATGAAAAAGAAAACAATAATTATTAGTAGTATAGTAGCTATAATTGTAATAGTTAGTATAAGTATTTATTTCTATTTAAAACATATAAATAGTACCGAATACAAACTTACCAAATTAGGCTATACTAAAGATGAAACAAAAGAAATAATCAAGCTAACCTCAAAAACACAAGTTAATGAAATCTTAAATAAAGAATATGATAAAAATATCATTGTTTTATTAAAAGAAAAATACTTTATATGGAAAAATTTAGACAATTATTTAGCTTATTATAAAGAAAATGAAACTAAATCAAGCTCCGATATTATTAGTATCATAAATGTTAAAGCCAACAATGAATGGTATACCAATTATGTTAGTGCGGATATAAGTAAAAAAGAATTAATGCTTGTCAACAAATTTCACCAATTAAGTAATGATTTCGAACCAGAAAATAATGTTAATATCAAAAACTGGTATGCTTATGATAATAACTCATGTGAAGATTTTGTCTACCAAGCTTTCATAAATATGCATAATGATGCTAAAAAAGAAAATATTACCTTAATTATTAATTCAAGTTACCGAAGCTATCAAGAACAAGAAGAAACTTATGACACTAATCTTAAAGCCCATGGAAAAGACTATGCAGATAAATTTGCTGCTCATCCAGGTTTTTCTGAACATCAAACTGGTCTCGCACTAGATATTATGTCAACAGGCACTGATCGTTATAATTTTGAAGAAAGCGATGCTTTTAAATGGTTACAAGAAAACGCTCATAAATATGGTTTTATCTTAAGATATCCTAAAGATAAAGAATATTTAACGGGATATGACTATGAATCATGGCATTATCGCTATGTGGGAGTTGAAACTGCAACAAAAGTAAAAGAAAAAAACATCACCTATGATGAGTATTATGCCTATTATTTAGATAATTAGAAAGAAGTGATTTTATGAAAAAATTTTTAGCCCTTATTTTAATAGCCTTAATTTTAACTTTTGGTTTTATCGTATTCAATAAAAAAGGACTTGAAAAACTAGGCTATACTAAAGATGAAATAGCCTTAATTGAAAATAAACTCAATGAAGATGATATTAAATATCTCAAAACCGTCGATTATATAGACAATCTAAAAGATCTTTTAAATCATCAAGACTTTTCTCGTTCTAAATTCAAAGATTATATAAAATATCAAAATGATCATCCAAACGCTAGTATCAACGATATTATCAATAATAACCAATTAACTAATAAAGATGATAACCAAGACAAAAATGACAATCCTCCTACCCCTTCTAATGAGTTTGCTGATACCAAATACTATATAGCAGATAATCTTGAACGTTATCTAGACTATATGAATAAAAATACAACTATGTCAAAACAACAAGTAGTAAGTTATGTAAATGCTAATCTTGATTATGATTATTACACTAATGTAGTTAATGCTGATTTAAACAAAGATACTCTTATTTTAGTAAATAAATATAGCAAATTAGATAGTAACTATGAACCAACTGATTTAGTTAAATTAACAGGTAAATATAACAAAGGCAATAAAAGCTATTTAAGACAAGTAGCATATGATGCTTTCATTAAATTATCTGATGCAGCTAGTCTTGATAATATTTCTATCTTTAATGTTTCTGCTTATCGTAGTTATGATACACAAGCTGGATTATATAATAATTATGTTAATAAAGATGGTAAAGACTTAGCTGATACCTATTCTGCTAGAGCTGGATACTCTGAACATCAAACTGGGCTTGCTTTAGATGTTAATTCAGTTGATGATGCATTTGCTTATACCAAAGAATATACATGGTTACAAGCTAATGCTTATAAATATGGTTTTATTTTAAGATATCCTAAAGGAAAAGATAAAATTACAGGTTACCAATATGAACCTTGGCATTATCGCTATGTAGGTTTAGAAATCGCAAAATATATT
>CAOJZR010000106.1 GCA_948466105.1 uncultured Bacillota bacterium
GCTCCCGTATATCCACAGGTAAAATGGCTCCATGAGCAAGGGATTGATGTTGATATAGAGGGTTTTAAGCAAAAGTTTATAGAACATCAAGAAAAATCACGAAGTGGAGCTGCTATAAAGTTTAAGGGTGGACTTTCAAGTAATAGTGATATGAATATTAAATATCATACAGCTACGCATTTATTAAATGCTGCCTTAAAGGAAATCTTAGGAACACATGTTCATCAAAAAGGAAGTAATATCACAGATGAAAGATTACGTTTTGATTTTTCACATGATGTAAAAATGACAAAAGAGCAATTAGAAGCAACCCAATCTTTAGTAAATACTTATATAAAGCAAGGCTTAGAAGTAACAAAAGAAGAAATGACTAAAGAAGAGGCTATTAAAATTGGTGCTGAGGCAATGTTCATAGAAAAATATGGAGCTATTGTAAATGTTTATAAAATTGGTAACGTTTCAACTGAAATATGTGGTGGGCCACATGTTAGTAATACAAGTGAACTTGGAACATTTAAAATTATCAAAGAAGAAGCAAGTAGTGCAGGTGTTAGAAGAATTAAAGCTATTTTAGAGTAAAATTCGGTTATTTAAAACTGAATTTTTTTATTATTTGTAAATGTTCATTTATAAAATAAAAAAAATAATGACAAACCTATTATTTTTTGATATTATATAAATAGAAGAATAGAGGGATTATATGTCTAAAACAGTTAATTTAAATTTTAGAAATTTAGAGACAATTAAAGTTGAGGCAGGAACTAGCTTTTTAGATATCAGTAAACGGTTTAAAGAATATTTTAGTTATCCAATTCTTGTTGCTAAAGTTGATAATGAAATTGAAGAATTAAACGATAAAGTGACAAGAAGCGCGAATATTGATTTTTATGATCGATCTAGTGGTGTTGGTAATGGAATTTACGGACGAAGCGTTCAGTTTTTATTAATTGTTGCCGTTAAAAAGATTTTAGGCAATGAAGCTGAAGTCATTATTGAGCATTCCATTGATAAAGGGTTTTATTGTGAATTAAAAAGCCACTCATTAGATAAAAAGTTATTAAAGCAAATAGAAGATAAAATGCATGAAATAGCTAGTGCTGATTTAATAATCAATAAAATGAGTGTTTCTAGAATTGATGCTATAAAATATTTTAAAAAGAAGAAACAAATTGATAAAGCTAATGTTTTAAAATATATAAGTAATACTTTAGTAAATCTTTATCGGATTGATGATTTGTATGATTATTTTTATGGTGAATTAGTCTATTCTACTAGTCAGTTAGATGAGTTTAGCTTAACTTATATAAAAGATAATGGTTTTGTTGTTAGTTATCCTACAACTTATAATCCAGAGTGTACATTACCTTATATTCATCATGAAAAACTATTTGACACTTTTTTAGATTATACAAAGTTTGGTCGTCTTTTAAATATAAGTAATGCTTCTGATTTAAACAAAAAAGTTTCAACTGGCAAATATAATGAATTAATACGCTTAGCTGAGACATACTATAATAGTCAGTTGGCGAATGTTGCTAATGAAATTTATAAAAACAAAGATAAAATCAAAGTCGTTTTAGTAGCAGGACCTTCATCAAGTGGCAAAACAACAACAAGTAAAAAATTAGAAATTTATTTGCAAAGTAAAGGTTTTACAACTCATCAAATATCAATCGATGACTATTTCTTTGACCGTGACAAAACGCCTGTTTTAGAAGATGGTAGTTTAGATACTGAATCACTTAATGCGGTTGATGTGACTTTATTTAATAAACACTTAACTAAACTTTTAAATAAAGAAAAGGTATTGATGCCAACATTTAACTTTATTTTAGGTAAAAGAGAATACCGAGGCAATTCTTTGACGTTTGGCGATAATGATATTATTATTATCGAAGGATTGCATGCTTTAAATGAAGAGCTTACTATCTCAATTCCTAAAACTAATAAGTTTAAAATTTATATTAGTCCACTTACACAATTGAATATTGATAATCACAATCGTATTCATACTAGTGATACAAGAAAATTACGACGCATTGTACGAGATAATAAATATCGTGGCTATAGTGCTAGTGAGACATTAGGAATGTGGAAAAGAATTCGTGAAGGTGAAGAAAAATTTATTTTTCCATTTCAAGATGATGCTGATTTTGTTATTAATTCAGCACTTATATATGAATTGGGCATTTTAAAAACTTATGCTGAACCACTATTATTTTCGGTTAGTGAAGATGATGAGATGTATCCAGAAGCTTTGCGTTTAATTAATTTTTTAAGGAATTTTTTACCTATTCCAAGTGATGAAATACCATCAGATTCTGTTTTAAGAGAATTTATTGGTGGTAGTTGTTTTAGATAGAAAGAGGGATAAAATGATAAAAGTAGCAATTAATGGATTTGGAAGAATTGGAAGACTTGTTTTCCGTTTAATGGATAGTGATCCAGAGTTTGAAATCGTTGCTATCAATGATTTAACAGATGCAGAACAACTTGCTTATTTACTTAAATATGACACAAGTCATAGAAACTATAAACCAGATGAGATTAGTTTTGAAGGCGATAATCTAATTGTTGGTAATAAAAAAATTAAGGTATTTGCTTGTACAGATCCTAAAGATTTACCTTGGGGTGAATTAGGTATTGATGAAGTATTTGAATGTACTGGCCGTTTTGTTAAAGTGGAAGATGCTAGTAAACATATTGAAGCTGGTGCTAAAAAGGTAATTATTTCCGCACCAGGTAAAGGAGATATGAAAACAATTGTTTATAATGTAAACCATGATATTTTAGATGGCAGTGAAAAAGTTATAAGTGCTGCAAGTTGTACTACCAATTGTTTAGCACCTGTCGTTAAAGTTTTAAATGACAAATTTAAGATTGAAAAAGGTTATATGACAACTGTTCATGCTTATACTAATGATCAAACTATTCTTGATGTTGCCCATAAAAAAGGTATTAAAGCTCGTCGTGGACGCGCTGGGGCTGCTAATATTATTCCATCATCAACTGGTGCAGCTAGCGCTATTGGTCTTGTTATTCCTGAATTAAAAGGACGATTAGATGG
>CAOJZR010000107.1 GCA_948466105.1 uncultured Bacillota bacterium
CTAAAATTAAAGGATTATTTTGTCATAAAATTGGTTCATTTATAGTTATGGGGACAGCCTATATTGTAATTTCTATGTTACTTGGATTAAAAGAAGCGGGTATATATAATAACTATTTTTTGATTTTTAATTCTATATCAATTTTATTATCGCAAATTTTCTTCTCGATAGTTTCTAGTGTGGGCAATTTGTTAGTTAAAGAAAATTCGGAAAAGAGTTTTGAAGTTTATAAAAAATTAACATTATTTAACTTTTGGATATATGTACTTTGTTCTATAGGTTTATTTGCAACATTACAGCCATTTATAACATGGTGGATAGGAAAACAATATTTACTTCCACTTTATGCAGTAGTATGGCTTGCTATTTATTTTTATGTTCAAGGTATGCGTAAGACTATTAATTTATTTAAAGAAGCGGCTGGTATATTTTATGAAGATAGAAGAATACCAATTGTTGAATCGATTGTAAATTTAGTTTGTGCAATTTTCTTTGTTAAAATGTATGGAATAGCGGGTGTATTTATAGCTGGTGTTATAAGTTCATTAATCTTATATCTTTATAGTTATCCAAAATATGTTTATGGGCCGATTTTTCATAAGCAAAAAAAAGATTTTATCATTGAACAAGTTAAATTATTTGTTTTAATGTTGGTTATGCTTGGAATTACTTTAGTACTTATCAGTGTCATTACGGTGTCTAATCCGTTCTTACAATTTATTATAAATGGCATTATTACATTAGCTGTTGTAAATTTAATTTTCTTTGCTATTTATAGAAAAACTGGAGAATATGAATATTTTAAATGGCTATTAAAGAAATTTATAAAGAGGAATAAATAAAAGGCATTAGCCTTTTTCTTTTTGGAAGGTTGTAATTTAGCGTTAAAATTGGTAAAATGTTTATAGAAAGTAGTGATACTTATGAAAAAGAAAAAAGTTATGTTTATTGCTAGTACTGGAGGGCACTTAAATGAGCTTTTGCAACTGGAACCTTTATTTAAAAATTATGATTACTATATAGTGACAGAAAAAACGACTAGTAATCTTAATTTAAAAAAGAAGTTTGGCGAAAAAATTAGTTATGTTATTTATGGGACAAAGGATCATAAGTTTACCTATATTTTCAAATTGTTTATTAATTGTTGGATCGAATTGTTTACTTATATTAAAGTAAGGCCTAAATATATTGTTAGTACTGGTGCTCATATTGCTGGGCCTATGTGTCTTATTGGTAAAATTTTTGGTAGTAAAATCATTTTTATTGAAACTTTTGCGAATAGTCAGACTAAAACTATTACTGGTAAATTATTATATAAATTTACTGATTTATTTATTGTACAATGGGAAAGTATGCTTGAACTTTACCCAAAAGCTAAATTTTATGGTAGCTTGTTTTAAAGGAGTGAAAATATGATATTTGTTACTTTAGGAACGCAAGATAAAAGTTTTAAACGTTTACTAGAAGCGATTCAGAAACAAATTGATTTAGGTAACATTAAGGAAAAGGTTGTTGTTCAGGCGGGATATACCAAATTCCAAAGTGATGATATGAAAATATTTGATCTTGTTTCAATGGATGATTTTAATAAGTATATTAGTGATTGTGATTTATTAATTACACATGCAGGAGTAGGGTGTATAATCGATGCTTTAAAACGTGGTAAAAAGGTCATTGCAGCACCTAGACTTAAAAAATATGGTGAACATACTAATGATCATCAATTACAAATAGCTGAGGCATTTTATGATAAAGGCTATATTTTAAAACTAGATGATTTTGATAATTTGGATAAAGTTTTGGAAGAGGCTAAACAATTTAAACCTAAGAAATTTGTTTCGAACAATAAACGGTTTATTTCTAAAATAAAAGATTATATTGATAACAATTAATCATATGGAGGGATGTAAAATGCAAGAAAAAATAGATTTTGTTGTTTTGTGGGTTGATGGTAGTGATCCAAAATGGCTTGAGGAAAAAAATAAATATAGTGATAAAAAAATAGATATAGATGCTGAAATTAATAGATATAGAGACATGGGAACGTTAAGATATTGGTTTAGAGCGGTAGAAAAATATACACCGTGGGTTAATAAAATACATTTTGTTACGTGGGGACATTTGCCTGAGTGGCTTGATACTACAAATCCGAAACTTAACATAGTAAAACATGAAGACTATATTCCTGAAAAATATTTGCCTGTTTTTAATGCTAATCCTATTGAACTTAATTTACATCGAATTGATGATTTGGCTGAACATTTTGTTTTCTTTAATGATGATATGTTTATTTTAAATAAATTAGAACCAGAATACTTTTTTAATAATGGTTTACCTTGTGATTTTTGGAAAGAAAATACTTTTAAAACTGAAGATGCTGACGATAATTTTTTTGATCATATTGTTTTAAACGATTTGTTTTTGGTTAATAAAAATTTTGATAAACGCAAATTTGTTAAGGACAATTTTTCTAAAGTATTTAATTTGAAATATAAAAAAAGAAATATTAGATATTTAATGCTTAATAGATGGAATTATTTTTGTGGTTTTGATATTCCTCATACTGCCAATGCATTTTTAAAATCTTCTTTTAAGGAGGTTTGGGATAAAGAATATAAGATGCTTGATAGAACATGCCAAAATAAATTTAGAAGTGTTTTTGATGTTAATCAATGGGCAGTTCAATGGTGGCAAATGCTTAAAGGTAATTTTTCTGTAAAATCTTACGATGATTTTGGGAAATATTTTGTTTTGAAAAATGACAATCAAGATTTATTTGATTACATAAGAAGCGATAAATCTACTGTTGTTTGTATTAACGATGTAAACTCTGATCTTGATTTTGAAAATATTTCTACTGAGTTAATTAATGTATTTGAAGAGAAACTTCCTTTGAAATCTAGTTTTGAAAAATAGGTGATAATATGAAGAAAAATATTGTATTTTG
>CAOJZR010000108.1 GCA_948466105.1 uncultured Bacillota bacterium
AAGAGCTTTCAGCGTCGGGAAAATATAATAGTGGTGGTATTTGGACGAATAATGCTGCTAATGGTATGGGGGCTGGATATAAGATTGTAGATAATAAATTGTCAAGTGGGTGTGGCTATGTTGTTGATAGTGTATGTAATGATTCTCATGACATGGTACCAGTTATAACTGTTAATAAATAAATTATACTTATTAAGTAAGGTGCTTATTATTTTAGCAAATTATAAGCTTATCTACCTTACTTTTTTATTGAAAAAATAAAAAATACTTATAAATAGTATTCAATTGTTCTTAAGATATTATAAATAATATATATTAGTTTTATATAAGCTATTCCAATTTAAATAGGAGTAAAAAAACCGCATTTTTGCGATTTATATTGTTTTAAGTTCTAATTTTTTTTGAAGTTTAATTATTAGCTTTAATTCCTTGATAAGAATTTCGCCTTTGCATTTCTTTATCAATTTCGTTTAAAACACAAAATTTTTTTACAATCCAATTTGGAGTGATTAAATCATTAGGGTCTGGATCAGCTGTTAAGCGATTAATGACAATATCTGCATTTAGATATTCAAGCTGACTACAAACAATATCCACATATTCTTCACGACTTAAAATGCTAAATTTTTCCTGTTCATACATTTTGGCCAATTTAGTATCTTTTAGAACACAAAGCATATGAATTTTAACACCAGTAATATCAAGCGTATTTAAATATTTAACTGTTTGAAGCATCATTTCTTTTGTTTCATAAGGTAGACCATTAATTATGTGTACAACAACATTAATGTCATGTGCTCTTAGTTTTTTTACCATTTGAGTAAAATTATCTAAAGTATGACAGCGATTAATTAAAATAGATGTTTTGTCATGAATTGTTTGTAAACCAAGCTCAATAGTTAGATAAGTTCTTTTTGATAAATCAATTAAATATGCTAGACATTCGTCACTAATAGCATCACTTCTAGTAGCAATTGATAGTCCTATAACATTAGGTAGTTTAAGCATCGGTTCATATCTTTTTTTTAAAGTTGCAACTTCAGCATAAGTATTAGTATGTGCTTGAAAATAGGCAATATATTTACTACTTGGCCATTTATTGCTAATTATATTTTTAACACTTTCAAACTGCTTTTCTAGACTATCAGTTACTTTGCCTGCAAAATCACCACTACCTAGTTTAGAACAGTATATACAACCACCAGTTCCAACTAAGCCATCAATATTAGGACAAGTAAAACCAGCATTTAAACTGACTTTAAAAACTTTTGAATTAAATTTATGTTTATAGAAATAGTCAAGAGTATGATATCTTTTATTAGAATCAGAATATTTAAAATCCATAATTTTCACCATTTTTATTATATCATTTTTTTTAAAAAGTTAAAAAAATGATGATAAGATTGTTATTAATTAAATAAAAAAATATTTATTTGACTAAATTATTTTTTATGAAATTTTGTTGAAAAATAATGAATTTGCTTTATAAACATATATAGTCGTGATATAATTGAACAAGGAGGAGAGAAAATGAAGAAAAAAAATAATTTATTTGCAATAATTGTTACAATGTTTTTAATTGTTGTAGTTTTGTCTTGGATTATTCCGCTTGGGGCATATTCTGCTGGTAATTTTAGTAAGGGTGTTACTTCACCAATTGGAATTATTGATTTATTTAGAAGTCCATTATTGGCAATCGCTAATTTTATTCACTTAGGATTTGCAGTTTTAGCAATTGGTGGTTTTTATGGTGTTTTAAATAAAACTGAAGTTTATACTAAAATGGTAAATAAATTAGTTGATAAACAAAAAGGAAAAGAAAAGAAATTTTTGATGTTTACATTGATTTTCTTTAGTCTTTTATCTGCTTTATCAGGTCAAAATTTATTATTATTTATTTTAGTGCCATTTTTTGTAACTGTTTTAATATTAATTGGCTATGATAGATTAACTACTTTTGCATCAACAATCGGAGCTATTTTAATAGGTAATATTGGTTCTATTTATGGGTTTCAAGTTGCAGGTTATACTAAGAATTTCTTTAATTTAAATATAAATGGAGATATTTTTGCTAAAATAATTTTATTTATTATTGTGTCATTTCTTTTTATAACTTTAGTTGTTAGCAAAGCAAAATTAGATAAAAAAAGCAAAAAAGAAGATAAAAATATTATGTTATATGATGATAGTATTAAAGATAATAAAAAAAGTGTTTTACCACTAATTATTGTTAGTAGTATTGCGTTTATCTTTTTATTGATAGGTACATATAATTGGTCATATTCATTTGGAATTGATATATTTAGTAAGCTATATGAAAGCATTATTGGATTAAAAATAGGAAATTATCCTATTTTAGCTAATATTTTGGGTGAAATAACAGAAATTGGTTATTTCTCAGGTTTAGAAATAGCTATAACGCTTACAATATTTTCCTTTATTATTGCATGGATTTATAGTCTTAAATTGGATTCTTTTAAAGAAGGTTTCAAAAGTGGAATGAAAGAAATCTTACCAGTTGCTATATTAGTTGTTATAGCGAATGTAATATTTAATGTTATGTTATATCTATCAGATGGTAACTATGTAGCAACCATTGCTCATACATTTATGGGTAGTAAATTTAATATCTTTACAACCGCACTTTCAACAGCTATAGGAAGTTTCTTCTATAATGATTTATATTATTTATTAAATTCATTAAGTGGTTTATTTTTAAGCTATGAGGCAGTCTATTATCCAATTATTGCTATTATTACTGGCTCTTTAACAAGTGTATTTATGGTTATTTTACCAACAAGTATTATTTTACTTGCAGGTATGCGTTTAGTTGATGTATCATTTAAAGAATGGATTAAATATATATATAAATATGTTATTGAGGTTATTTTAGTAGTTTTAATTATTGCAGTTATTTTATTTCAATTTGTCTAAAAGAAAT
>CAOJZR010000109.1 GCA_948466105.1 uncultured Bacillota bacterium
CCTTTTTTTATATAATCTTCTTTATCAATTCTATTATAGAAAGCTTTTATTTTATTTTTAGCTTGTGTTGTATGAGCTATATTTAACCATTCACGACTAGGACCAAAGGCATTTTTATTAGTGTTAATTTTAATAATGTCATTGCTCTTTAGTTGGTAATCAAGTGGAACAATACTATTATTAACAACCGCTCCAATCATTTTATCACCAACTTCACTATGCACACGATAAGCAAAATCAATAGGGGTTGAACCATTGGGAAGTTCTATAACATCACCTTTAGGAGTAAAAACATAAACGCTTTCATTTAAAACGTCTTCTTTAACAGAACGAATGAAATCTTCATCGCTTTCTTCTTCATTATTAAGTTCTAATATAGAGCGAAAAAATTGTAATTTTTGTTCCATTGCATTTTGTAAACTTCTACCCTCTTTATATGACCAATGTGAAGCGATTCCTCTTTCTGCTATAGCATCCATATCATAGGTTCTAATTTGAATTTCAAATAAACTTTTATTACCAAAAACTGTAGTATGTAATGATTGATACATATTAGTTTTAGGCATAGCAATATAATCTTTAAAACGTTTAGGAATAGGTTTATACTTACTATGAATAATTCCTAAGGCTTGATAACACTCAGCTTCAGTATTTACAAAGACTCTTAATGCTTGTAAATCATATATTTCATTAAATTTTTTGCCTTTATTTAATTTGTTATAAATACTATATATACTTTTAGCGCGCCCTTTTATTTCATGCATAATATTATTGCTCTTTAATAAATCTGATACGTCTTGTTGCATCTGTTTAACAGCTCTATCACGTTGTTGTTTAGTTTCATTAAGTTGCTCAACAATTTGAAAATAAATATCAGGCTTTAAATATCGCAACGATAAGTCTTCTAATTCACTTTTAATTTTATTCATTCCAAGACGATGGGCAATTGGTGTTAGAATTTCTAATGTTTCACGTGCTTTTTCCTTTTGTTTTTTTTCGCTATGAATATATAAAGTACGCATATTATGAAGGCGATCTGCTAATTTAATTATAATAACTCTAACATCTTCACAAAGACCAACAAGTATTTTGCGCTGGTTAGCAATAATAGCATTGTTTCCTGTTGAAAAAGATAATTTATTAATTTTAGTAACACCATTAACTAAAAAAGCAATTTCTTTATTAAATTCTTTTTCTAAATCTTCAAGAGTAGTATCAGTATCTTCAACAACATCATGAAGTAAGGCTGCACAAAGAGTATTTTCATCAGCACTATTATCTGTTAAAATTCCAGCAACATTTAAAGGATGAATAATATAATCATCACCTGTTAAACGTTTGATACCAAAATGTTTTTTATTTGCAAATTCATAAGCTTTTCTTAAAAGGCTTAAATCGCCTTTTAAATATATTTGAGCTTTTGCTTCTAACTGTTCATAAGTAGTTAAACTATCCTTACAAGCCATATTATCACCTTCTTTTAAGCATTTATACCTTTAACTTTTTTTTCTTCTGCTTCTTCATACCATTTTTTCTTTGTTTTTTTTCCAATATTCTTTTTTTCCATCAAAAACCATAATTGACTAGCAATAAAGATTGATGAAAAGGAACCAACTATCAAGCCAATTAAAAGTGCAAGATTGAAATTTAAGATTTCATGTGATCCTAGGATAATTAAGGCTACTACAGGTAACATAGTTGTAATAGTTGTAATAATGCTACGCATTAATGTACTAGTTAGTGATGTATTAATAACTTCTTTTAAATCTTCACTTGTCTTTGGTTTTTTCTTTTGTAACTCTTCTCTTATTCGATCAAAGATAACAATAGTATCATTAATTGAATACCCTACAATTGATAAAATAGCAGCAATGAAAATACTTGATACTTCAAGCTTAAAGAGACTAAAACAAATTACAATCATGCTTACATCATGTAATAAAGCGATTAAAGCACTAATTGCATAATTAAATTTAAATCTAATTGAGATATAAATAATCATTCCAAGACTAGCAACAATTAAAGAGATAAAAGCATTTTTAATAAGTTCCTTTTTTACCATATTAGATACAACACCAATATCAGTATTAGCGGCATATTTTTCTTCAAAGAATTTAGAAGTTTTTATTACTTCTTCTTTTGATAAGGACTCATTTACTTTAACAATATAAGTATTATCAATTTGTTCTTCACTATAAATTGTATAACCTAAAGATTGGATATCATCTTTTAAATGCATTTCCTTATCTGTCTTGATTGTAATAGATGAGCCTCCTTTAAAATCAATTCCTAAATTTAAGCCATTAACAAATAAGTAGCCATAACCTAAAAGAATAATTACAAGGATGCCTAATATAATTTTCTTACTATGGCGAAGGAAATTAAAGTGTCTAATTTTTAACTTTTTACTATTATAACCAATAAAAAGATTTTGTTTATCATCAAAATATGATGTTTCAACGAACAAATTAATTAAATATCTATTTACAAAGACCATAACAAAAATGGTTGTTAAAATACTAATTATTAACATTGTAGCAAAGCCTTTAACACTGCTTTCTCCTAAAACAAATAGAATAATAGCAACAAGTAAAGTTGTTAAATTAGAATCGATAATTGTTGAGAAAGATGTTTTATTTCCTTTTTTAATAGCGTTTTTAAAGCCTGTACCTTTGATTAATTCATCTTTGATTCTAGAAAAGCTAATAACAGCTGCATCAATACTCATTCCTATACCTATAACAATCGCTGCAATACCTGGTAATGTTAAAACTCCACCTACTAGCCAAAAAACGAAAAAGGTCAAAATGGTATAAATAAGAATACTAACACTAGCTATAACACCAGCAAAATGATAAATAAAAATCATATAAAGCATAACTAAAATGATACCAACAATCCCTGCAAAATAGGTTTTATCAAGGGAATTAGCTCCAAAAGT
>CAOJZR010000110.1 GCA_948466105.1 uncultured Bacillota bacterium
AAAAGTAAAATAAAAGAAGGTGATGCTTTAAAAGTTATTTTTTCTTTAGGCAAAGAAATAGATTACGCATCCTATAATGTCAATGAACTTGGAAATATTCCTGTTATGATGTATCATGGCATTGTACATATGCAAAATAGTGATACAAATTATACAGGTGGTAATGTAGATAAAGATGGCTATAAACGAACAAGTGAAGCCTTTCGCAATGATTTAGAGTTTTATTATCAAAATGGTTATCGTATGATTAGATTAAATGATTATATCAATGGACTTATTGATGTTCCTTTGGGTAAAAGTCCAATTGTTTTAACTTTTGATGATGGTAATGATAATAATATCTTAGTAACAGGTCTTGATGCTAATGGTGAAATCATTATTGATCCTAACAGTGCAGTTGGCATATTAGAAGAATTTAAGAAAAAATATCCTGATTTTAATGTTACTGCTACTTTTTTTATAAATGCTACTCTTTTTAATCAAAAAGAATATGATAGTAAAATAATTAAATGGTTGGTTAATCATGGGTATGATATTGGGAATCATACTATGACCCATGCTAATTTACAAACCTCTTCATTTGATAAAGTTACAGAAGAGGTTGGCGGGATGTATAAAAAATTAGAAGAATTACTTCCAGGCCAATATGTAAAAATCATTGCTCTTCCTTTTGGTACCCCCTATAGTATAACCCATGCTAACCGTAAAGCTGTTTTAAGTGGCAGATATGAGGACTATAATTATGAAACACTTTCAACTTTAAGAGTAGCTTGGGAAAGTGATTATTCGCCTTACAGTAAAGAGTTTGATAAAACTTTCATAAAAAGAATTCGTGCTTATGATAATAATGGAAATGATTTTGATATTGAAATGAATTTTAAACGATTAGAAAAAAATCGCTATATATCAGATGGAAATAAAAGTAAAATAGTCATACCAAGTGCTTCATTGGATCAAGTAGATAAGACTTATAATCTAGAAGTAATAACTTATTAAATATAAACAAGAAAGGGTGTTATTAGATGTTAGATAAAAAATATAATGCAAAAGAAAAAGAAGAAAAGTGGTTAAATTACTGGAATGATCAAAAAATATATGAATTTAAAAAAGACAACCGTCAAGTTTTTTCAATAGATACGCCACCACCAACAGTAAATGGTAAAATTCATATTGGTCATGTATTTTCTTATTCACAAACAGAAATGATCGCGCGTTACAAACGTTTATGTGGTTATAACATTTTTTATCCATTTGGCTTTGATGATAATGGGCTTCCTAGTGAACGTTTAGTTGAGAAAGAGCAAGGTAAAAAGGCTCATGAGATAGGTCGTGAAGCTTTTTCTAAACTTTGCTATGAAACAACTGATAAATATGAAAATGAATTTAAGTATTTGTTCAGTCGATTAGGCATTAGTACAGATTGGAATATTCATTATAAGACAGTTAGTCCTGCAACAATAAAAATAAGTCAAAGATCTTTTTTAGATTTAGTTGATAAACAAAGATGTTATCATAAAGAATCACCAGCATTATGGTGCAATGAGTGTTTAACTTCAATTGCTCAAGCAGAACTTGAAACGAAAACACTTAAAACAACTTTTAATTATATTAATTTTGAAACTGTCGAAACAAAAGAAAAATTTACCATTGCTACTACAAGACCTGAACTTTTACCAGCTATTATTAGTGTTTTTGTAAACCCTTTAGATGAAAAGCATAAAGCTTTAATTGGTAAAACAGCTCATATTCCTGTTATTAATGTAGATGTTCCTATTATGGCTGATGAAAAAGTTGACGCTACTAAAGGTACAGGTATTGTTATGTGTTGTACTTTTGGTGATCAAACAGATATTGAATGGTGGAAAAAATATAATTTACCACTTAAAAAAATATTTACAAATGATGGAAAAATAGTCGAGGAAGTACCTACTTATGGTGGCCTTGAAATAAAAGAAGCACGAAAAAAAATTATCGACGATTTAACTAGTGGTGGTTATGTCGTTAAAGTTGAAGATTTAGAACATGAAGTTCAAACACATGAACGTTGTGGCAAAGAAGTTGAATATGCAATTATGAAACAGTGGTTTATTGATACTACTTCACAAAAAGAGGCTTTCTTGAAAATAGGGGAAGAAATTGCTTGGCATCCAGCACATATGCATAATCGCTATAAGGAATGGGTTAGCAACATCATGTGGGATTGGTGTATTTCAAGACAAAGATATTTTGGGGTACCTTTCCCTGTTTGGTACTGTAAAAATTGTAACAAACCAATTTTGGCTAAAATCGAGGATTTACCTGTTAATCCACTTGTAGATAAGCCAAAAGAAAAATGTAGTTGTGGATGTGAGGAATTTATTCCAGAAAATGATGTTATGGATACATGGGCAACTTCATCTTTAACCCCTTTAATTAATATGCGCTATGGTGAAGATGAAAACTATGAGGATATATTAAAGCCAATGACTTTAAGAACAAATGCTTCAGAGATAATTAGGACTTGGGATTTTTATACAATTGTCAAAAGTTTTTATCACTTCAATCAAAAACCTTGGGATAATGTTATGATTTCTGGTTTTGTAATGGCAGGTAAAGGCGAAAAAATAAGCAAAAGCAAAGGCAATAGCAAGCATGAACCTCTTGCTTTAATTGATGAATATTCGGCTGATGCAATTCGCTATTGGGCAGGCTCTGGACGTTTAGGAACAGATATTGTTTACAGTGATGAGACTTTGCTTCGAGGTAAGAAATTAATTAATAAAATCTGGAATGTCGCTAAATTTATTGAGATGCATTTAACTGATTATGAAGATCAAGAGATTACAGAATATGAATTTATTGATAAATGGATATTAGGTAGTTTCAGTGAAATGGAAACCGATTTTGTTAAGTACTTAGATGAATATGAAGTTGGTCTAGCTTTAAATGTTCTTGA
>CAOJZR010000111.1 GCA_948466105.1 uncultured Bacillota bacterium
TATCAAATTTATTTATATATGAAAAGACCGTTGAATATATTTGTCAACAGTCTGAGAAAGTTTAAAACTTTCTATTTTTTGATAATTCGCAACAATTTTTTAATACTATTTGAGCCAAATACTTCTTTAAAAGTTTTAGAATAAATAAGCATAGCAAAATATACTAAAGCCCCTACTACAGTAAACAGTAGTACTTTTAAAATACAGATAAATCTTGATACATCATTAATACTAATAAATAAGTTTAACAATTTTAACACCACTAACATAATTAAAGAACTAAGCACTATTTTTATCAAAACACTAAAAATATTTGTATAATTTATCTTGTACTTTTTATTTAAACGATAAAGTAAATAAATAACCGCACCACTTTGAATTAATATCGTAAGGATAATTGGAGCATAAGCAACTGTTAAACCTATTTTACTAAATAAATACATACAAGGAATATTTAAAATACATTTCAAAAGAAAAGTCACAAGCAATGTTGATATAGCCTCTTTAGTATTATTCATTGTTTGAACAGTATTTATTAAAACTGAAAATAATGAATAAGATAAAGCTTGAAAAATAAAAACACTAAAAAGATTAGCACTAATAAAATCATAGCCATAAAAAATCGTCCACACCGGAAGCGCTAAAACAGATAAGCCAATTGTCATAGGTAAAACAATTAATACCAAAAACTCTAGTGCTTCTCCTAGTTTTTTACTAACATCTTCTATATCATGTTTAGCAAAACTACTAGCAATATTAGGAATCAAGCTAACTGTTAGACCCATACTAATAGATATAACAATCATATTTAGTTTATTTCCCCAAGTTGTAATAATTCCAATTACATTTTCTGCTTCCCCAACACTTATCCCTATTTTGGTTAAAGTCTTTACCACTGTAAATGTATCAACCATAGCATAAGCTGATTTTATTAAATCAATTACAATAAATGGAATCGCATAAGCAAGGATTTTTTTTATTAAAACTTTATCTGTTATACTACGTTCAGCTCTTGTCATAGTAACATCAGTATTTAAATTGTCTTTATTACTATTAATCTTCTTATCAACATAAAGATAGCCTACAATAGCTCCAAGAGTCGCCCCTGTAAGCGCTAAGGCCACTGAAGTATCAACACTCCATTTAAATACTTTAAGCGCTATAAAAGAAGCTACAATAATAACTATTACTCTAACTAACTGTTCTAAAACATTAGCTAAACTAGGCACACTCATAATTTTATGACCTTGTAAATATCCCCTTTTAACACTCAAAGCTGGAACTACAATAATTGCTAAAGATATAACACGAATAACTAAAGTAACACTTTTAACACTATTTCCTCCTGTTGATGAACCTATAATAAAATGAGCTATCAATGGGGCAAATAAAAAAAGTAGAACAAAAGAAAGTAAGCCTAAAAAAACAATAATTTTATAACCTAATTTAAAAGCTCGTTCTTTAGTGTTATAGTACTTTAAAGCATTGTATTCACTTACTATTTTAGAAATAGCAATAGGAATTCCTCCAATTGAAAGTGATAAAAAAACATTATAAATAGAATACGCATAACTATATAAAGCTCCACCTTGACTACCAATAATTGCATAAAAAGGGATTACATAAAATAATCCCAAAATTTTACACAAAATAATGCCTATTGTAGAAATCATCGCACCTTCTATAAAACTACTTTTTTTCATAACTTCACCTACTTATACATAATCATCGCTGAAAAGCAATATATTTGTTCTTCAGCAAAAAGACTTGTTGATACTTGATATTTTATATCAACAACCTCTACTTCTTTTTCTTTTAAAAAGTCATTAATATCTTGTTCCAAATCTTTTTCATGATTTTCGTCAAATATTTTCACTTTCATTTTATCACCAATTTAAGTTTAACACTTAAATTAGTTTTTTTTGTCGAAAAAATTAATATTTAGTAAGACGGTCTTTAAAATAAACACCTTTATTTGGAGCATTTAGCACCATTCGAGGATTTATTCGCCTAGCATTTAATTGTGATAAAGTATGATAATCAACCATATAAAGACCTGTTGCGACAACAAAATGTACATGAGCTCCAGTTGAACATGAATCCTCACTAGCACGTCCACCCATAATACCAATTTGTGTATCTTTAGTAACACGATCACCAGCTTTTACTAAAGCGCGTCGCATGTGCCAATAAGCTGTTGTATAAGTTCCAAGACCTTTAATATTATGTTGAATATAAACAATGTTATTACCACATGGTTGATTATAAGATACTGCTATAACAATTCCTGAAGCAGCAGCATAAACAGGGGTATTGTTATCTGTTGTTGACATATCAAGTCCGCCATGGATAGCATAATAGCCCTGGGTATCATAATCAGGATAGCCAAATTCCTGTGTTACTCTTCCACTAACAAGTGGTCGATAAAAAGCCGTATCTGGTGGCAAAATATTTCTACCACAAGTATTTATATCTTCATTATCTTTACAACCTAATTGATTTTCATATAAATCAATAGCTTCTTTACGAAGTTTTATTTCTTCTTCAATAGAAACACTATCTTCTTGTAAAGCCACTTCTTCATACTCTAAACTAGTTAATAAATTAGCTAAATCTTTTTGTTTGTTATTAAGAACAATTTTTTTATCATCAAGTTCTTTAGTTTTTTGTTTATTACTTTCAATATTTTTATTATAATTGTCTATTAAGTTATTATTATAATTCGTTAGTTGCTCTGATATTGCGACACGATAAATAAAATCAGTAAAGTCAGCCGCTCCAAAAGCATACTCAAGATAAGCTGATTCACCACTTGAAATTTGAATGAAATTCATAATTTCCTTTATTTCTTCATCTTTTTTCTGTATTTCTAAATTCAAATTTTCTATCTCAATATTTAAACTAATAATATCTT
>CAOJZR010000112.1 GCA_948466105.1 uncultured Bacillota bacterium
ATAAGTATAACCACTTATGGTTGTATTAGGGGTCGTTACAGCGGTTAAAGTGACATCATTATTAGTTTTACCATCATAACCTGTTATTACAACACTAGGAATAGTTGTATCGATTTTATCCACAACTAATTGGACATTTAAATTAGTACTTCCATCAGTTGTACGCACATATATTATTTTATTTTCATCTATTTCTAAGTTTAAGATTTTTTCTGTTTGAGTAGTTGTCCACTTGCTAGCATCATTACTTTCATCTAGCCAAATAGTGCCATCAAAACTATATAAATAACTTATATTATTTTCTTTTTTATAAGTGCATGTTATGGTTTTCTTTACAGCCCATGTATCACTATCTAATGTACAACTAGGTTTATTAAAAGATAGAGTTGTTAAAGATTTTAAAGTGACTTCACTTTCCATATCACGACCATTTTTAGCTTTTAATAATAATTTATAATCTTTATTTTGCTCTAAATTATGTTCTATTACTTTACTACTTGTTGTTTCCTTAAAAGAAGTGCATTCTTCATTTTCCTTAACTAGACAATATAAATAACTTTTAATGCCACTTTCATAATCTATAGCGGTAAATTCTAGCATTACACTATTCGTTGTTACATCATAGTTTTTTAAATCAACATTTATTGGTGGTGTGGTATCGCTTGTACTACAGCTACTTTTGCCTATTATTAACGCATTTTTTGAACCATTAGCACAATAATCATTGTCACCTACAGTTACAAGTGTTAGAAGATTGGTTTTTTTGTCACGTTTTATCTTACCTGTAAAATGATTGTTAGTTAAGTTTAAACGACTTATTTCTAAGCCTACTTCATCTATTTTATTTAAATTATTTTCTAATTCATAAATTTCGGCGGCTCTAAATATATTTAAAACGCTATTTTTAAAACTATTAATTTGCGCATTTTCAATAATATTTAATGTAATTGGTACTGCAATTAATGATATTATTGCAAGTATTACGATAACTGCAAGTAACTCAATTAAAGTTAAACCTTTTCTAGAGTAGTATACCCCCCCCCCTGTATTGACGGTTTGCAAACGTATTGTTTGAATTGTTTTTAAAATTCATATATCTTACCTCATACTTTCTATTAACTAATTGTTTACTATTTATATCATATCACATTTTACATAATTTGCAAATTGTTTTTTAATTAACTAAAAGTTTATTTATTTTACTATTATCCTAATTTTGTATATTATATTATTAACATAGTTTAGAGCAGTTAATTTAAAGTTATCCAAAAAAAGCTTTTTATTTTCAACTGTTTTTTTCAAAAGTAAACTAAAAGTTATATCCTTTAGTAGGATAAGAAGAGATTTTTTTTAATAAATATAGAATAATATTAATAGGAGGACTTCTATGATAGGAAAAGCTTTAAAATATATGCGCTCTAAAAAGGGCTATAACCAAGAACAATTAGCGGCGCTTTTAAATGTTAAACAAAACACATTATCTAGATATGAAAATGAAGTATCTGATGCAAATTTTGATACGATTGAAAAAATCGCTAATATATGTGAATATAAAGTAGTCTTCAAAAATAAAAACGAAGAATTTACACCAAACGACTTAAAGCGAAAAGATATTTAAAACTTTAAGTGTAATGGTGTTTTTTTATTTTTTTGTATAAAAAAACTTACTATCTACATTTATAAAATAATCATTATAATATGATATCACTATTGTTTTTTGTTTGGCACTTACTTTTTTACTTTTCTTAAAAAGCTTCATTTAGTTTAATTTTTTCACAAAACAGATCACTAATTTAATATTTAAAAACTTTATTTATATATAATTTGTAAGGTAAATATGTGTTAACTAAGAAAGCGACTTTTAAAAATTTTACATAAAATGATTGTTATATTATCACTAATCATATAAAAAGTTTATACAAAGACTAATAAATAAATGTACAAAGATCCATATAAAGACTTTCTTTTTGGGATAAGATATAAAGAAATGAGAAACTATTATATTCATCATGATGGTGTATATAAAAAAATATTTCAACACATAGAAAAGATCTTGGCGGATAGAAAAATGAAGTATGGTTATGAAATACACATTTTAAAGCAAAAGAAAAAGTCCACTGTTATAAAATGTAACCTATAAAGTGGACTCTCTTTTATTTTATCTAAACGCTTCTTAATATTTTATCATTATATATCAATACTTAATCTAAAACTATTAGTTGGTCATAACAATATAAGGTGAATTTTTAGTGCCATCTCCAATAGATATAAGGGTGTCAGCTTTTAAATTAATAACGGGGCGGACTCCGTAGGAATTGGTAACCATCGGCCAATGGTTTAAAGAACCTACTGTGGTAACATTAAATGTATGCGCATATGTGTTATATGCGGTGAAGAAAGATGGTGATAAGGTATAATAATTAACACCTATATTTAAATAATATAATTGATTATCATATTCTGCTAAACCGCCTGCATATGCTACTTCATCGGCTGTTATTAAGCCTATCGGATGGTTTAGTTTTCCATTTGCTTTAGTATATTTATCTTCTTCTCTTGGACATCTTAAATTAGCTAACTTTGTATTAACATTTCGTTGATATGGTCCATATTGTGTCGTCCTTTCTAAATCACTTCCTGTTCCACTAGCTAAGCTTCTATCAACACAAAATGCATTATCACTTAAATATCCTTCATAACTGGCTAAGTTATTTGTATACCAAACTTCAATTGTTTGTTTTATTTTACTATCTGTTGTATCAGCATAAGTATCAGCATAACTATTTGATATATATCCATGATATTTGACTTTAGCTCGACGTGAATTAATGCCGCCTTCATAAGGAACTGTTTCTATTATCTCTTTGATTATTGAACATGTCGCATTTTGCT
>CAOJZR010000113.1 GCA_948466105.1 uncultured Bacillota bacterium
AGACGTGTGCTCTTCCGATCTCTTCTAACAAATTTTTATTATCGGCATAACCTACATACCCTGGAGGGGCACCTACTATTTTACTTACACTATGTGCTTCTGTATATTCACTCATATCTAATCTAATAACATTGTCATCGCCAACAAGATTACGTGCAAAAAGGGTTGCTAATTTAGTTTTTCCAACACCAGATGATCCTTGAAAAAGAATACTATAACATTTACTATCATCTATAAAGCCCATTTTTATTCTTTTAGCTAATTTTATAGTTGTATTTACTGCTTCATCCTGACCAATAATTGCGTTTTTTAAATCTTTTTCTATTTTTAAAATACTACTTTTTGTGTCATTTAATATTTCATATACAGGAATATTGGTTTTTAAATATATGACATTTGCTAAATCTTCTTTTGTAACTTCTTTGTTATTTTTTTTAACTAAATCAAGTTCTAAATCATTAAGTTTATCCATAATTTCTTTTTCTTTTGTTTTATATGTGGTTGCATCATTAAATTTACTATTAATAATTGACTGATTTTTTTTACTAATTACTTCTTGGAGTTGTCTACTATAGTGATTATATTTTTTTAATTTAGGACTTTCTTTTAAACTAACTTTAGCACAAACTTCATCAAGAAGATCAATTGAACGATCAGGTTCATTTCGATCATGAATATATTTTTTACCTAAACTAATAATATCATCAATTAAACTTTCATTTATTTTTACATGATGATAATTTTCATAGATTGGTAATATTTTACTAATAATTTGTTTTACTGTTACATCATTTGGAATATCAACCATTACTTTTTGAAAACGTCGTTCTAAAGCGCCATCAGCTTCAATATATTTTTTATATTCATCAATAGTCGTTGCACCAATACATTTTATTTTACCACGAGCTAAAGCTGGTTTAAAGATATTAGAGGCATCTATAGCTCCTTCTGCTCCGCCTGCACCAACAAGAGTATGAATCTCATCTATAAATAAAATAATATCAT
Source organism: uncultured Bacillota bacterium (assembly GCA_948466105.1). Classification (GTDB taxonomy): domain Bacteria; phylum Bacillota_I; class Bacilli_A; order RF39; family UBA660; genus CAOJZR01. Next base: position 1,006 of record CAOJZR010000113.1, read on the forward strand.
CATTTTCTTCTAATTCTTTAATTATTTTTTTTATGCGTTCTTCAAATTCTCCACGATATTTGGTACCTGCAACGCTTGTTGCCATATCAAGACTTATTATTCTTTTATTTCTTAAGGCAAGTGGCACTTCACTTTTAGAAATAAGATAAGCTAGTGCTTCAACAATGGCAGTTTTTCCAACGCCTGGTTGGCCAATTAAAATAGGATTATTTTTAGTTCTTCTAAGTAATATTTCTAAAACCCGTTTAATTTCTTTATCGCGACCAATAACAGGATCTAATTCATTATTTTGGGCTTTTTTAGTTAAATCTAAGCCTAATTCTTCAACAAGTAATTTTTTATTTTTTTTGATTTTAGTAGCTTTAGTAAAATGGCTTGCAAAATCACTATATATAGTATCTATATCAATATGCATGCCAAGCATTATTCTAATAGCAACACCTTCGCCTTCTTCTAATAGACTTGCTATTAAGTGTTCAATAGTTACTTCGCCATGATTATTTTCTTTACTATCAATAGCAGCATTTTCAAGAACTCTTTTTAAAAGTGGAGTATATAAAAACCAAGGACTTTCTTTACTACCAGTGCCTATTATATTAATAATCTCATTTTTAAAAGTTTTATATGTTAAGTTATATTCCATAAATTTTTTAGATACGCTATTATCTTCTTTTAAAAGCGCTAAAAGAAGATGTTCGCTACCTACATAGGGATGTTTTAATTCATTCATTTCTTTTTTTGCTAATACGATTATTTTTCTTGCTTCTTCTGTAAAGTTACTAAACATTTAATCACTCTCCCATTTACATTCTATGTTTATGATGTACATAAAGAATTGTTTTTAAACAACAAAAAAGAACAATCTTTAAATTTGTTCTATTTTCCTATTAAAGTAATACGTGCATAACCATGACCAGCATGGCCTTTACCTAACTCATAATAACCACCACTTGGATTAGGCATTTGGGTTTTGGCTCCTTTAACATTAGTCCAACTATAGCCTGCACCATCAATCATAACTGTATTAGTAAATTTATATCCGCTATAATGAATACTACAAGCATTGTTTGTTGTTCCTGTTGTGCAACCGATTTTAGGGGTATTACTACTTTGTGAAGCTACAGAAACACTTCCTGTATGACCTGAGATGAAGGATGAGCCGCCTCCACCACCATCAAGATAACAATTACTGCCATGACCGCCTGTTCCACCAGGCCCACCATAGTAGCCGCCACCTCCGCCACCATGACCATTACAATAATTAGAAGAACCTGTATTAGCGCCACTAGCACCAATACCAAAAGCATTTCCTGATATTTTTGTACTAACTGATGTTTGGGAATTAACCGAATCACTTGAGCCTCCTTTAACACCATTATAACCTGTTAAACCTCCAGCTTTAACGGCTTCTATATTAATATCATAATGATATCCACCGCCACCTCCTGCTACCATAATTCTAGAACGAAGAGATTCGGCATTGCTCCAATTTCCATTAACTAAGCGAACATCTGTGGCTCCACCTCCTGCATGTCCACTTTGATAAGCTGAACCAGAAGCTCCATATCCACCAGAACCACCGCCATTAAAAGTTGCAGGTGTAACAGTGGCACTACCTTTTGGTACATCATTGCTTGCTTGTCCTGTATAAATATAAAGAACTTGGTTGGCCTCTAAATAAATATTACCTGCAACATAAGCTGCATTTTTAGCTGTTCTAAGACCACTAGCACCCCATAGTTCAATTTTATAAGTTCCAGACATTGGAACATTAAATGTTTGAGAAGCACCTGTATAAGCAAAGTTAGTAATCATTTCAACGGTAACTGTTC
>CAOJZR010000114.1 GCA_948466105.1 uncultured Bacillota bacterium
TCGGTTATGAAATTGGGTGAGAACGAACATAGAAAAGTTGATATTATTCATAGTGGATCGATTTCATTAGATGTAGCTTTAGGAATTGGTGGTTATCCTAAAGGAAGAATAATTGAGATATATGGCCCTGAGTCAAGTGGTAAAACAACATTTGCTCTTCATGCAATAGCTGAAGCTCAAAAGATGGGAGGACGCGCTGCATTTATTGATGCAGAGCATTCACTAGATCCCACATATGCTGTTAATTTGGGAGTTAATATAAATGATTTATTATTATCACAACCAGATAATGGCGAACAAGCACTTGAAATATGTGAGGCTTTGGTTCGAAGTGGTGCGATTAGTGTAATTGTTATTGATTCAGTAGCCGCGTTAGTACCTCAAGCAGAAATCGAAGGTGAAATGGGTGATAATCATGTTGGATTGCAAGCTCGTTTGATGAGTCAAGCATTAAGAAAATTATCAGGCATTATTAATAAAACTAATACAGTTGCTATTTTTATAAATCAATTGCGTGAAAAAGTTGGGGTTATGTTTGGTAATCCAGAGGTAACACCAGGAGGGCGTGCTTTGAAATTTTATTCATCAATCAGACTTGAAATTAGAAGATCAGAGCAAATCAAAAATGGTAGTGATATAATAGGAAATAAAACTAGTATTAAAGTTGTCAAAAACAAAATGGCCCCACCATTTAAAACATGTAGTGTTGATATAATGTATGGAGAAGGTGTAAGTGCAGCTGGAGAACTTGTAGATTTAGCGTGTGAGGCTTCTATAATTGAAAAAAGTGGGGCTTGGTATTCTTATAATGGAGAAAAGCTTGGCCAAGGGAAAGAAAATGTTAAAGAACTATTTAACAAAAATACTTCACTTAGAAAAGAAATTGAAAAAAAGGTTAGACAACACTTTGAATTAGAAATTAAAGAAGAAAAAATTAAAGAAACAAAAGAAGAAGCAAAATAGATAAGCCCTTCTCTTTTTGTTTATGAGGTAAGAGGTGATAATTTGATAGCACAAGTACTAGTTGAATTAAGGGCAAAAAAGCTTGATAAGACTTTTTCTTATGTAATTCCTAAGCATTTAAAGGTACAAGTTGGAATGCGTGTTGTAGTTCCTTTTAATAATAGAAAATTAGAGGGCTTTGTTTTAAAAATTGACGATAATATAGAAACAGATTATCAATTAAAAGAGATAATCGATACTATTGATGACGAGCCAATTTTAAACGAAGAAATGCTTAAATTAGGAAATCATATAAGCAGCAAAACATTATCATCTAAGATAAGTTGTTATCAAACTATGCTACCAAGTGCACTTAAAGCTAGGCATAATTTTGTTATTAATAAAAAATATGTTATTTATCTTAAAATTAATGAAAATATTGATACTTCTTTAATCCTCAAAACTCCAAAACAAAAGCAAATATATACATTAGTAAAAAACAATCCCAAGATATTAAAAAAAGAAGTTGCAAATATTTCGGCAAGTATTGTTAAAAAATTAATCACAGAACAAGTTTTGATTGAAATTAAAGAAGAAACATATCGTATTAATAATGAGTGCTTAGAAGTAGAAAAAGATTTAATTTTAAACGAAGAGCAAACTAAAGCTTTGCAACAAATTATTAATAGTATCAATACTTTTAAGCCTTTTTTACTTTATGGTATTACAGGTAGTGGTAAGACAGAGGTATATATTCATGCAATTAAAGAGGTTATGGCTTATAAAAAGAGCATAGTGGTTTTGGTACCAGAAATAAGTTTAACTCCCCAGTTTATTAATAGATTTCAAAAGCGTTTTGGTGATAATATTGCTATTTTACATAGTGGTTTATCAGATGGTGAAAAATATGATGAATGGCGGAAAATCAAAAATGGTGATGTTCAAATTGTAATAGGTGCTAGAAGTGCTATATTTGCGCCATTTACTAATATAGGTTTGATAATTATTGATGAAGAGCATTCTAGTACTTATAAACAGGAAAATACTCCTAAATATGATACAATTGATATTGCTTTAACAAGATGTAAATACCATAATTGTCCACTTATTTTGGGAAGTGCTACTCCTAGTATTGAAAGTTATACTAGAGCTAGTTTAAATATATATACTTTATTATCCCTAAAGAAGCGTGTTAACGATTGTGTTCCAAAAGTAAAATTAATCGATATGAAAGCAGAAATTAGAAAAAGGAATCCAATTATATCATCTTTGTTAAGGGATAGTTTAGATAATGTAATAAAAAGTAATGAGCAGGCTATCATTTTACTTAACCGCCGAGGTTATACAACAGTTATAAGTTGTAAAGAGTGTGGCTATGTTCAAAAGTGTCCTAAATGCGATATTCCGCTTACATATCATAAAAAAAACAACATTATGCAGTGTCATTATTGTGGCTATAATACCTACAAATTTATAAAATGTCCTAGTTGTGCTAGTAATAAAATAAATGAGTTTGGCCTTGGAACAGAAAAGTTAGAACAAATTATTAAAGAAGAATTTAGTGGGGCTAAAGTTATAAGAATGGATGTGGATACAACAAGAAAAAAAGGTAGTTATCAAAAAATAATAACTGCTTTTGAAGAAAAAAAATACAATGTTTTGATAGGCACCCAAATGATTGCAAAAGGGCTTGATTTTGATGATGTAACTTTAGTTGGAGTTATAAATGGGGATAGTAGTTTAAATATCCCTGATTATAAAAGTGCTGAGCGTACATTTCAACTTTTAAATCAAGTATCTGGACGAGCTGGACGTAAAGATAAAAAAGGCCTTGTTATTATTCAAGGATTTAATATAGATCATTATAGTATTATAACAG
>CAOJZR010000115.1 GCA_948466105.1 uncultured Bacillota bacterium
CTTTATCACTTTTATCTATTTCTTCTAATACACTAATAGTTGATTCATATGAAGCATTATAACAATCACTTACCAAGATACTATTAGTACCATATATTATATTACATCTTGCATCAGGTAATTTAAAAGTTTCTAAACTTTGAACTATATCAATCGGATCTATTTCACATAAAAGAGCAGTTGTAATAGCTATTAAAATATTATCTAAAAAATATTTTGGTATTTTAAGATTTACTTGATAATAAGTATCATTAATATTTAATTTAAAAGATAGAGAATTAAAGTCTTCTTTAATATCTATAAGTCTAAATAACTGTTGGTTTAATCCTGTTTTTATAACTTCAATATGCTTTAATTCAACTTTTTTTAAGTATTTATCATTTCCATTAACAATTAAATAACCTCCACTCATTCCATCTATTATTTCACATTTAGCTTTAAAAATATTTTTTTTTGATTTTAAATAACCAATATGTGAAGATAAAATATTGGTAATAATACTTATATTAGGTTTGGCTACTTGTGATAAAATGCTTATTTCATTTTGATGATTCATTCCCATTTCAATAACACAAATATCAGTTTTATCATTTAAATTAAATAACGTAATTGGTACACCAATATTGTTATTATGATTACCTGTTGTTTTTAAAACATTGTATTTTTTTTCTAGCATAGTAGCAATTAACTCTTTAGTAGTGGTTTTACCAACACTACCTGTAATGGCTATTAAAGGTATATCTTGATATTTATCTCTTATATAAGAGGCTATTTTAAGTAAAACTTCTTTTGTATCTTTAACTTTAACAATATTTTCTCTAGATTGAATATCTTTATCAACAATTATTAAACTACACTTTTTAAGAGTTTTGGTATCAATATATTTATAGCCATTATTAATAGCTATAAATACATCATCTTTATTAATATCTCTTGTATCAATTTTAAACTGGTTGATTTTTTTATTCTTGATTTTAGATTTTATATCTAAAAGATTTAACAATTCATCTATTTGCATACTTATAACACTCCTTTAAAAATGCTTCTAAAAGCCTCTTTGAATTAATATCTGCTAAATCTTCTGGATGCCACTGAACACCAATAAAGAAATTTTTGTTTCTAGCTTCTATAGCTTCAACAACATTATCTTCACTTACAGCACTAATGTCTAAAGTGGTTTTTACAATCGCACTATGATGACGACTATTTACTTTAATACAACTATTTTTTAAAATAGCAGAAAGTTTTGAATTTTCTTTAATGAAAACATCATGCGCATACATTCTATTTGTATGATGATCAGCAACATCTTCCATATCACCATTCCAAAGAGTGGCCATCATCTGCATACCAAGACATATACCAAGAGTTGGAATATTTTGTTGATATAGATATTCTGTTATAGCTAAATCATTACTATCATAGTCACTACCTCCACCTAAAATAACGCCATCTAAAGAAGCAATTAATGGTTTTAAAGCTTCTAAACTATTTTGTGGACAAAGAGGAATAATTAAACAATTCTTTAGCCAGTCAACTAGACTTTTATATATGATATAAACGTCTTTGTTGGTTATATTCTTATCTTCACGCATAAGAATACCTATTTTTAACATTAAAATCACCTACTAAAAAAGTATATGTTTTAATCCATATACTTAGTCATTGTTTTCATCATTTGATTTACTTGTTTTTGGCTTGGAGTACGACCCATTTGCATCATCATAGCTTTTATCATTTGTTCATTAATTGGCGGATTTTTTTTCATATACTTTTTCATATAATTACGAGCTAGAAAAAAGCCTGTTACTCCACCAATAATAATTCCTACTAAAACTTTTAAAATATCAAATAAAAGTGGCATTATATCATTCCCTTCTTTTATTATTTTACTAAAATTTTATGCATTTATCAAGTTTTTATTATAGATATCATCTAGCCAAAAATAGTCTTTGTTTTTAAAATCACATACCATTATTTTATTATAATAATATTTTAATGGAATAAATGTTCTCGCAATGTTATTATTAGTATTTATAGTAACACAAGAATAACGAATATGAATAATTTCGTTTTTGATTAAAAACATATTGTCTTTTAATTTAGTTGGATGACCATATTTACTAATAATTAACTGCTTTAAACAACCTGTATCAATTATATTACAAATTTCATTATAAACATGTAACCCATATGTATAATCATGTTTTTCTAAAACTGCTAAACTTTCCAAGATTTTATAAAGATTACTAATATCATTTTTATATAATTGATAAGCTTGTTCATTAATTGCAAATAAAAAATATTTTCTCATTTTCTTCACCATTTTTATTATACAAAAAAAGCTTAAAAATAATGTCGAACTAAGAAAATATTTGATGTTATTTGATTAATTTTTTAATACGGTCTTTTACTTCGTCATAAGTATAATGAAAGTGATTTAATACCTCATCCTTACTACCACTTACCCCAAAATCATCTACTTTTATTAAGTATTTATCACTATAAACAAATTCTTCAAAACCTAAAAGAGAACTTTTTTCAATAACAATTACTTTAGCCATATTAGGAATAATACTTTCTTGATAAGCTAAATCTTGATTTTGAAATTTTTCTTTACATGGCATACTTACAACTCTAATATCTATGTTTTCTTTAGCTAAATCAGAAGCAATATCAAGCGCTAAATTCACTTCACTACCCGTTGCTATCATTAATGCATGCATTTGATTACTTTCTTT
>CAOJZR010000116.1 GCA_948466105.1 uncultured Bacillota bacterium
CTATATTCTATAGTAAGTATATACGGCCTTTCCACATAACCAAGCTTATTAGGAATACTTAAACAACCTTCCCAGTAACCCCCTAAACCTTTTTCTTTTAATATTTTAGGATTAATTAATAATTTATCTTTAATACAAATAATTTGATAAAGATATCCTAATTGCACAGCTGAGATTCCAAAAGCATTAGGATTATTTACCATATATTTTTGCATTTTTTCTACAATAGGTTTTATATAATCTTTTTCAAGATTTACCTTTTTAGATTTACTTCTTAGTACTTGTTCATTTTTATCAATTGTAATTATTTTCATCATTTTCACCTTAATATTTTATTAACTTTATCCTTAAATTCTGGATATATCTTTAATAACTTTTCAATTGCCCCTTTATTTCCTTTCTTTTCAGAGTTAACATACTTTTCTATTAAATCACTATTATCGCTAGGCATGTTATCTGGTCTATTAGGAAATTCATATAATATTAAATTACCTTTTTTGGTTTCTTCTCTTAAGACATCTAAAATATTACTATAATATATTTTATTTAGTGGTTTAATTTCTTTTTCAAATGAAATGACTTCAAGTTTCCATAAATAATCATAATGATTAAAAGTACTACCATCTAGCTCATAAATATAACCTTCTTTGTTATATAGTTTATCTAATACACCTTTTCTTCTTTCAACAACTTCAGGTTTACCATTTACTGATGATACTCTAGTATCTAAATCACCATTTCCTCTTGCCATATATAACATTGCGACAACTTTACTTTCAGTAGCATATATACATTGTTTTTGATGTGATGAAATGTGTGATTTTATTACATCTAAATTGCCATTAGGGCTACCATGATATACAATATTTCCCATTTTTAAAGTCTCCTTTTTACCATTATAACACAAAGCTACTAGATTATAACCCTAGTAACCTTTATTATGTCTATTTAGACATTGTATTAGTATGATTTTCTTCTACAGTTGATATTTTACCTGTTTCTTGTAATTCTTTTAATTATTCTATGCTTAAATTAGATAATTCTTGTAGCCTCTTCTTCTAATAATCCAATCCAATTAATAAGTGCTTCTTTAACAACTTCTCTATATTGGGCCATATGGAGCCATTTTTTATTTATTTCTTATTTTAAATACAAGGTAAGGTAAAGTGTCAATATTTTAATTTACTTTACAATTATATAAACAAAAACCATAGGGTTCTAGCTATGGTTTGTATTATTTTAATTAAGCTTTTTTTTGCATATATCTATCTTCTGTATATGCTGATCTATCTTGGACATATGATTGTGAAGCTATTACTTCTATTAATTGATTTTTATTTTCAACATCTACATCATATCCAAATATGTCGCAGTTAGGTTCTAAATTTCCTATTGAAGGAGTTGGAAAAACTTTAGAGATTTTAACTTGTAAATCATTTAGTCCTTTATTTGTTGAACCTTCTTGATTATATCTACCCCAATCGTTTAAAAATTCTTCTAATTTTATTTTTTCCATCTTATTTACCCTCCGCTTCAATCATTGCCCTTATTACACTTTCTGAATCGTTATTAAAATAAGCATTATATAGAGTATCTTCACCAATAGCTTTACCTATTATATTAGTTAAAACAATATCACCCATGAAGATATTGTTTTCAACATCTCCTACTAAATTATTAGTAATGATTTCCGTATATCCTTCATTAAGTCCAACTAATGTGTTTTCTTCATTGTTAAGTCCATAATAATTTTCTTTAGCTGTTATCATTCCTAGAAGTGCGTGCATTAACCAGTGTTTGGCATCGCAATCTTCAAACAATCCTAAGTTAATTAATAATTCATTTGTATATGGATTATATTTACATGGAAGTTTTACTAAAAACATACTTTCTCTTTTTATGATTAGAGTTTTAAGTCGTTCATTAAGATTAGCTAAATCAATTTCTTTAAAATTATTGTTAAAGATGGTTATTAACTCTAATAAGTTTTCTTTTACTTCGTTTGTAATATTTTCATTATTATTAAGCGTCATCTTAATAGTTTCGATCATATTTCCAATCACCTGCTTTGTATTATATCACAACTAGATAAAAATAACAATAATATTTTTTTATTTATTTTACACTTTTGGTTGACACTTCCCTATTTGACATTTGATTGTAATGTGTTTAACGTTTGCTTTAATATTTAAAATATTATATAATTATTAAAGGTGATAAAAATGTATAGAAATACTTATGCTTTAATAGACCTAGATACTTTAAAAAATAATGTAAAGGATATTGTTAGTAAATATCCTTATAAGTATTATATTGGGGTTGTAAAGGCCAATGCTTATGGTCATGGTGACTACGTTGTCAATAGCTTAATTGAAGGTGGGATTAACTATTTAGCGGCTGCTACTTTAGAGGAATGCTTAAGTTTGCGCGAAAGAAACAATTCTATCCCTATTTTGTGTTTAGAGCCTATTGCTCATAAGTATCTAAATCTATGTGAATCTAATAATATTACAATTACAATTCCTGATATGGATTATTTTAAAGGGCTTGATAAAAATTTAAATTTAAAAGCTCATATTAAAATTGATAGCGGAATGAACCGTTTAGGTTTTAAAGATAAAAATGAAGTTAAAAATGTTGTAGATGAACTTAATGAAAGTTCTATTGCTTTAGAAGGAATTTATACTCATTTTGCAACTAGTGGAATGTGGGATA
>CAOJZR010000117.1 GCA_948466105.1 uncultured Bacillota bacterium
ATCAAATTTATTTATATATGAAAAGACCGTTGAATATATTTGTCAACAGTCTGAACGACTTATAAAAAGTCGCTTTTATATTAGAAAAAAGATTTCTGAAATAAAAGGAATAAATTATAAAAAAAATGGTGCTTAGTGACCATTTTTTCTTTTTATTTTTTCACTTGGGAAATCACATTTAGCAAGGGTATTGCTTAAAATAAATTGATTAATATCATCATCAGTTTCATTTCTTAAAATAAGATTACATATTTCTTTAAAATTAGGGTAGGTGTTGTTCATAAGATTAATAATACCAGGTAAGTTATTCTTTAATACATTTAAAACATAGACAAATAGATTTTTTGTACGATAGGAAGCCAATATTTGTTTGGAGTAATTTCTAATATAATCTTTGCTAACCTCTTTTTTATTAACATCATTGCCATATTCTTCACTTGATTCTTTAGTTATCATATAATAAGTTCCACGAATGTTTCGCGTTAAGCTAATACTAATATAATCATTATTGTTCTTTTCGTAGCACTCAATAAAATTATTGGTAATGCCAGTAACCTTATCAACATCATTATATTCAAAATGACGATAATTACCAAAAACATGACCATTTATGTTACTAACTGTAAAACTAATGCCAGTTAAGGTAAGGGTTATATAAATTTTTTCAAAAAAATATTCAGGATTTTTAATACTTATATATAAACGTCGATCATGTTCAAAGCGTGAAGAACATATATATAAACTACTACCATTTTTAAGCATTTCGAAGCGATCATCTAAAGTTAGTAGATTATCTTTGCCAACAATTTCACATTTATAAGCAAAATGAATTTTTTTTGCCTCAAAGATATTGGTTTTACTGTTTCTTTTTAAAATCTGTGTTATTTCTAAATTATCAATGAAATCTTCCTCTTTAGTACATAGGGTTAAATTGTTTTTTGCTAAACGTAAGCGGAAATTAAATAAATTAAAAAAGGGGGTAACATCATGGTAATTTTTAACCAAATTTTTAATTGCTTCTTTTTCAAACTGATCAAGTTCTAAAGTAGGCTTCAATTTAGGATTCGCCATAAAACACCTCCCTATAGTGTCTAGTATTATTTTAATCTAAATATATGTATTTGTCAATTTATGACAAGCTAAATATTATCAAAAAGTGTCAAATTCAATCGCCATTACTTGACAAAAAAATAAAAAGAAAAAGTCTTTACTTTATATAAATTTTATATTATAATATGAATAACTAAAAAATCTGTGAGTCTGACTTGTGAAAAACCTACTAAGAATAAATATAGGGAATCTAATTATAAGATGGTGTTGAATGCTTAAACATATTTTAAGAATCCTAATATCTTATATGTGATGCCCACCTAGGAGACTAGGTTTTATCCTTAGAGACCACGTTTTTTTGGTTTTTTTATTGTTTAAAAAGGGTTACTTAGGAAAAAGAAATATGATATAATTGTAATGGTGGTTGCCTTGTTAGAAAGATTGAATTTAATGGTAGATAATAAAACATTAGACCAGATAAAAAAAACAACAGTTTTAATAGTTGGGCTTGGTGGTGTTGGTGGATATGCATTTGAAAGCATAGTGCGATCTGGTATTAATAAAATTATTATAGCCGATAATGATATAATTGATAAAACTAATTTAAATCGTCAACTTTTAAGTTTAGAATCTAATATAGGCTCTTTTAAAGTCGATGTTGCTAAAAAACGAGCTTTAGATATAAATCCTAATGTTCAAATAACACAAGTAAAAGAATTTATTACAATCGATAATTTAGAACTACTTTTTAAAGAAAAAGTTGACTATATTATTGATGCTTGTGATACTATTAAGACGAAATGGGAACTTATTAAATATGCCAAATTAAATGATATAGCTATTATAAGTTGTATGGGAATGGGCAATCGATTTGATCCAACTAAAATAAAAATCACTGAGTTACAAAAAACAAGTTATGATGCAATAGCGCGAATTTTAAGAAAAAAATTAAAAAATAGTGGTATTAAAGATAAGGTTATGGTCATAAGTAGTTGTGAGGAACCAGTTAAAATTAAAGGTAAGATTGGGTCTAATGCTTTTGTTCCAGCTGTTGCTGGTCTTCTTTGTACAAGTTATATAATAAATGATATAAGGAGTAAAAATGAAAGTAATTTTGGAAAAACTGACTGGTAATGTACTAGCAATTGGTTTAGATGATACATTAAAAAAAATTCTAGAAGCTAATATTAACATAGACTCTTATACTTACCTAGATACTATAAAAAATAGTAAAGGAAGCAAAAAGTCATCAAAAACTAAGGCTAAAAATATAAAAGTTAAAAAAATAAAGAAATACTTTAAAAGGAAAAGTATTGATTATATAATATGTGATTATAATAGTATTAAAAAATATAATAAAACTATTATACGCGATATTGTGTATCTAAATCGACAAAAAGCATATTTTTATTGCAATATAGATATGGATTTGCTTAAAAAGTTTAAGCTGCTCCGGCGTCAAATCATTCAACGCTAACTGCCCACCGGCAAAAGGCAGCACGCCATTCAACAACAAATCAAAATATAAGCGCTGCAACTCCGTTTCATTGGGGAAATAATCGTCAGAAACACCGTCCGTCATCAAAAACAGCTTGTCCAAAGCGCCACAGAAAACACGAGTTCGGCTTTGCAGGTTTTCCAGATTTTGCATTTGCG
>CAOJZR010000118.1 GCA_948466105.1 uncultured Bacillota bacterium
TTGCTCCTAATTTAGCAAAAGAATGGCACCCCATAAAAAATGGTAATTTAAAACTATTATGAATTATTTCATAATAGTTTTAGTTAAATTATTTTTCATACCGACTGATATTAAGAACAACCCCCATACTACACAGAGTTATCAATAACGATGAACCCCCATAACTTAAAAATGGTAATGTTACACCTGTAACTGGTATTAATCCAACAACTACCATTAAATTAAGCACTGCTTGAAATGCTAACTGAAAAATAATACCAAATGCTAAATATTTACCAAATAAATCTTTACATTTTAAAGCTATTTTAATTCCGCTAGTAATAATAACTAAAAATAAACTAGTAACTATAATAACTCCTAGAAAACCAAATTCTTCACTAATAATAGAAAAAATAAAATCTGTTTGTGGTTCTGGTAGATAAAAATGTTTTTGTCTAGAGTTTAGAAAACCATACCCAAACAACCCACCTGGACCAATAGCATAAAGACTCTGTATTATTTGAAATCCACTTCCTAAAGGATCACTCCATGGATTTAAAAAAGATAAAATTCGTTGTAACCGATATGGGGCGATTAAAACTAGACCAATAACACCAATAACGCCAACAATGCCAATTTTAAGAAAAAATTTAAAATCAACCCCACCAACAAATAAAATACCAATAATTGACATAACAATAATTGTACCTGTACCAAAATCAGGTTGTAACATAATGATACCAAAAATAAGTAACGTAAGCCCTAGAATAGGCAAAACACCTTTTTTAAAATTTTTGATATCTTTTTCATTATTACACAGATATTTAGATGTAAAAATAATAAGCGCTAATTTAGTAAATTCACTTGGTTGAATTCCAAAAGAACCTATTCCAAACCAACTACGACTACCATTTCTAACCGTTCCAATCCCAGGAATTAAAACAAGAACCAAAAGAAGAATACAAAAACCTAGTAAAAAGGTGGCTTTTTTATAATATATACGATAGTCAATTTTACTAATTACAGTCATTAAAAAGAGGCCAACTATAAAAAATAGTCCTTGATTTTTTACAAATTTAAAGGGATCATTAAATTTATATTCACTCCAAATATATGAAGCTGAATAAATCATGATAAGACCAAAAACGGATATACAAATAATACTTAATAAAAGCGTTACCTCAACACTGTTTTTTTTCATAACCACACCCCAAATCCTAGAGCTACCATTGAAGCAATTAACCCAATAACCCAAAATAGTTTTACAATATCTCGTTCATTCCACCCCATTTTTTCAAAAGTGTGATGGATAGGCGTCATAGGAAAAATACGTTTTTTAGTTAATTTATAATAAACTCGTTGAATAATACAAGTCAAGGTTTCAATCACAAAAACTAAACCAATAATAATAAGGAGTAATTCATGTCTTGTAATAATGGCAAAAGTTGAAAGTGTTGCACCTAAAGCTAAACTTCCAGTATCACCCATAAAAACTTTAGCTGGACTGACATTAAAAATTAAAAAACCAAGTAAAGAACCAAGTAAAATAAAAGCAAACAAGCCAATATCTTCATATCCTTCTAACCACCCTGTATTATATGAAATAATAGCAAAAGTCAAAAAACAAATTGCTGATAAGCCTCCTGCTAATCCATCCAAACCATCGGTTAAATTAACAGCATTAGAACCAGCTACTAGAACAAAAAGAATAAAAATGCCATATAAAAAACCAATATTGAATTTAAAATTAAAGGTATGAATCCATAGAAGAGGTTCATTGCCTGCTTTCATAAAAAGATAAAAGAAAATAAGGGCTAAAAAAAGCTGGAGCAAAAGTTTTTGAACTTCACTTAAGCCTTTGTTATTATTATGTCTAATAATCAAGTAATCGTCAATAAAACCAATTAAAGCATAGCCATTAAAGATAAATAAAATAATTATTAAACTATAACTTAAATGCATTTTATTAAAAAACAAAAAGATGATTGTTATAATTGTTGTTGGTATAATAAAAATAAGTCCACCCATAGTCGGGGTTTGTTTTTTATTGCGATGGGCTTCTGCCAGATAAATGCTAAGGCGCTGATGCGCATGCATTTTTTTTAACAAAGGAATAACTAAAATAGCTAAAAGAGTAGACGTTATAAAGGATATCATCATAGCTAAAACAGATTTTGTCAGCATCAACATCTATTCCTCCTCACTTAGCAAAAGTCGTACTTTTTCACCTTCATAGATTTTAGTTCCAGCACTAGGTGATTGATATTTAACTTTATTTCCACTTCCAGTAAACTCAACTTTAAAGTTTTTTAAAATATCAACGGCCTCTTTAGGTGTAAGTCCAACCACATTACCTACTTCATAATATGTTTTATCTAAATAGTTATACTCCTTTTCCATACCATCAGTTCGCTTTTTAATATCTAAAGCTTCAATTGCATCTTTTAACACATTTTTAGCAATTGGGGCTGCAATGGTTCCACCAAATTGTGTAACACCTTTAGCATTATCAACGGCAATATAAACTACAACTTCAGGATCATCAGCTGGTAAAAAGCCCATGAAAGATACAATATAATTACCTACCATATAATGACCATTTTGAACTTTTTGCGCGGTTCCAGTCTTACCTCCAACTCGGTATCCTTCAATATAAGCATTATGACCTGTACCATTAGCTACAACACTTTCAAGTGCATATCGGACTTTTTTACTCGTAT
>CAOJZR010000119.1 GCA_948466105.1 uncultured Bacillota bacterium
AAGTTAACATAATATATATTATAGGATTTTTAATTACCAACTTTTCTAGATTGAATTTCAACTATTTTAGCAAGCACTTCAGCCGCATTAGATTCATCAATACCAACATATCCTAATTCTTTTAACGCTTGAACTTTAGCTGAATTAATTTCTAACGTACGGCTCATCTTATCTTCTAATTTTTGCTCAATTTGTTGTACGAAACGTTTATGAGTCGCTGCTATTTTAGATTTACTAGCGCTACCACCATGATATAATGTTATAGCTGAAAATAAAATACTTTCAAAAATAAATTGTTCATTTTCATCATATACAAATTCATAAGGTTTTGTAAACCCAGCTGCTTTAGACATATAAGCTAAGATATATTTAAGTTCTTTTGAACTTTCCATAGTTTGTAAGAAATGATATAAATATAAAATAGAATTATAAGCATTTTCGTCTTTATCATCACTCAAACGTTCTTTAAGCTCATCTACAATACTATGTAATAATTCTTTTTGTTTAAGTTCAAGTCCACTAAAAATTACATTTGTATCAGTTACATCACTTTTATTAGTATTTTCAAACAAACTATTTACACGAGTTTCAACATCCATAATGTAATCAGTATCAACTTTAATTTTATCAATTTCATCAGCAGATTTAACCCCTAAAATATTTAATAAAATAACTTTTTTATCTTTTGGCCATTTATTAATATCATCTAATTCTAAATAATTATAGATCATTTGTCTAGAAACGCCTAAACATTTTGCTAATTTAACCTTTGAAATTCCTAGTTCTTTTAATATTTCGTTTAATCTTTCCATATCTCAGGCCTCCCTATTATTAATTTTATCATAACCAATAAAAATGTCAAGTAAAATGTAAAGATAAAGTATATGTTAAAAATATACTTTATCTAACTTCCCTAATAATACCGCCGCCTAAGCACTCATCACCATTATAAAATACACACGCTTGACCAGGCGTGACTGATTTTACGCCTTGAGGATATTTCACTAATAGATTTCCATCTTCTAATTTAGAAACGAAAACTTCATTATCAGATTGACGATATCTAAATTTAGCTGTGCATTCATTAGGCAATTCATCTAATAAATTAATATCTTCAACAATACATTCATAGCTAACTAAATAATTATTTTCATCTCCCATAGCTACATATAAAATATTACAATCTAAATCCTTTTTACAAACAAACAATCTATCTTGGGTACCACCTATATTTAAGCCTCTTCTTTGACCAATCGTATAATACATAAGTCCTGTGTGTTTACCTAAAATTTCACCTGTATCAATATTAACAATATCACCAGGAGTGTTTGGTAAATAATTTTCCAAAAATTTTTTAAAATTACGTTCTCCAATAAAACAAATACCAGTAGAATCTTTTTTATCCGCTGTAATAAGTCCATATTCACTAGCAATCCTGCGAACTTCAGACTTTGTAA
Source organism: uncultured Bacillota bacterium (assembly GCA_948466105.1). Lineage (GTDB taxonomy): Bacteria > Bacillota_I > Bacilli_A > RF39 > UBA660 > CAOJZR01. The sequence goes on from CAOJZR010000119.1 coordinate 1,458, forward strand.
GTTCACCAACAGGGAATAAAACATTTTCGAGTTGTTTTTTAGATACCTGCGATAAAAAATAAGTTTGATCTTTATTATCATCTATACCACGATATAATTTCCCGTCAATCATTCTAGCATAATGACCAGTTGAAATATAATCAGCACCTAGCTTCACAGCTTCTTTCGCAAACATATCAAACTTAATATATTTATTGCACATTATATCAGGGTTCGGAGTTCTTCCCTTCTTAAGTTCATCTAAAAAATACGTAAATACATAATCCCAGTATTCCTTAACAAAATCAACTCTATGTAATTCAATACCAAGCTTTTCGCAAACTTTTAAAGCATCATTATAATCTTGTTCTTGAGGACATATATCATTATTTAAATCAGGATTGCCTAAAAAATCACCATTCACGCTAGTATCCCAATTACGCATAAATAATCCAATAACTTCATAGCCCGCTTTTTGCAGTAAAATAGCAGCTACACTACTATCTACTCCCCCACTCATTCCTACAACAACTTTTTTCATATAAATCACCATATATAATTATACTAAAAAAATGATAGAAAATCTATCATTTTATAATTTCCATAACAATATTTAAAAGCTTAGGGACCGCATACACTTCATATAAACTAGTAATAATTAACAAAACAATAGAAACACCTAGCACAATAACATATCTACGCATAATATGCTTCAAATCAAGCGGTTTTTTAGAAGTAATACACTTTATAAGTTTAAACGAAACAATAAGGGCATACGCCGTTAAAAGCATAAATACAAGAACATTTATAATATGATGCGGAAAAGCATACACTAAAACAAGTAAAACGCCTTTAAATCCAAAACTAGCAATTATACTACTGACAGAAAATCCTAAAATAAAACTTTTTATAAACAACATAAATATAACCGCAAAAAAACCAATAACAGATAATCCAAGAAGCCACATAGCAAGTGCAAATCCAGCAGTAAATACCAGCGTATTAACAATAGATGTATCATAATTAAGTTTACCATTTTTAACATTATCAAAAAAACTATTCAAATAATCCAGAACCATTTTTTTATCACTCGTATCAATAATTATCGAAAATAAAGATCCTGCCACTATACCAACAATTACTATAATTAATAAAAAAACAAATAAATTTTTATTGATGTGAATATTTCTTTTTAACTTGTCCATATATTTTTTCATAATCTATCTCCTT
>CAOJZR010000120.1 GCA_948466105.1 uncultured Bacillota bacterium
TTCTTTGATTCCCTCTTGCATAAACCAATCATATGATTTTTTTTGAATTTCTAATAGATTAGATAATTCAATTGCATTTTTCGTTTTTGCATAGCTACGTCTTTCGCGATAATCGCCACATTTTTTTACTTTATATGCCACATTTCCACCCCTATAACTAGTTTTTCTGACATTACATCATCGGGCAATGAATGCATGCCGCCAATTTATAATTTTACCAAAGAAATTGAAAGAAGTCAATCATTTATGGCTTCTATAATATAAAATCCTTTGTTTTTATCTAATATTTTGGTTTTATACTGCTTTGTTAAATCAGCATATATACTTTTAGCCCCTTGGTTTTTATTTATAACAACAATTAATTTCCCCTTAGTTTTTAAATATTGTTTAGCATCAAAAAGAATTTGATAAAGTACTTTTTTGCCAACTCTAATTGGTGGGTTAGTTATTATAAAATCATATTTTTTCTTAATCTTGTTATAAATATCACTTTCGAAAACATTAACATCAACCTGATTCATATTGGCATTCTTAATAGCCAAAGCAAGACTCCTCTTATTTATATCAATTAAATCAACATTAGCTTTAGTCTTTTTTTTAATAATAATGCCAATAGGACCATAACCACATCCAAAATCAAGTACATCGCCTCTTATATTTTCATAATCTAATTTTTCTAATAAACTTCTTGTTCCAAAATCCAAACCTTTCTTAGAAAAAACACCATTATCTGTTATAAAAGTATAATCTTGCTCTTGAAATTTGACTTTAATTATTTTTTCATCACTTTTTACATAATCATTGGTAAAATAATGACTCATTTTTTAACTCCTTTTATATACAGGGAAAGCCCATACCATTTTTAAAATGGTATAGGCTATAAATTTGTTACTATTTAACTTCTACAGTTGCGCCTGCTTCTTCGAATTTAGCTTTTAATTCATTAGCTTCATCAACAGAAATATTTTCTTTAACAGCTCCACCATTATCAGCTAGGTCTTTTGCTTCTTTTAATCCTAAACCTGTAATATCACGAACGATTTTGATAACAGCTATTTTATTAGCGCCTGCTGATGTTAAGTTAAGTGTTACTGTGCTTGGAGTATCATCAGCTGCACTAGCGGCTGGAGCAGCTGCTACAGCTACAGCACTTGGATCAACACCAAATTCCTCCTTCATTGCATCAACTAATTCTTTTACTTCAAGAATAGTCATTTCTTTTAATCCATTAATAAATTCTTCTTTTGTAAATTTTGCCATTTTTTTTCTTCCTCCTTTAATTTTCTTCTTGTTTGCTATATAAATCTAAGCAAATTGATAAATCTTTAACAACACCTATTAAGCCACCTGCAAGCATTGTAAGTAAGCCTTCTCTTGATGGAATTGAAGCTAAACTGTTTAACATATCTTTATCAGCCACTTCGCCATCAACAATTCCTACTTTTAACTCTAATGCTTTGTGTTCTTTAGAAAAATCACTCAAAACTTTAATAGGCGCTACAGCATCACTACCAAATGCTAAAGCCTTAGGACCAGCTATTGTTCCTAAATCAATATTTAAATTGTTTAGGGCTCTTGTTGTAAGGGTGTTCTTATAAATTTTTAAATCTGCATCATTTTCTCTTAATTTTCTTCTAAGTTCGTTAGTTTCAGCAACAGTAAGCCCTTGATAATCAAAGATAACTGTAGTTGCAGCTGCTTTTATTTTTGAACTTATCTCTTCAACAACTTGTTGTTTTTTTTCAATTATTTTTTGATTTGCCATTCCACACCTCCTTTTATTTACCGTTTCAAAAAAGTTCTTGCATCCTACCGCAAGAACTTTAAAGTACTTAATTAAACTTAAGTCCTCGGTAGGAATTTAAGCAATTACTTGCCCCTACTGTCTACGGTACTATTTCTCAAAACAAATTTATTATATCATAGTGTTTTTTATTTGTCAAAACTATTTTTATCTATTTTAATTCCAGGCCCCATTGTAGATGCAATTGAAATATTCTTAATATACTCCCCTTTTACTACAGATGGTTTAGTTTTAATAATTAAAGCCACAAATGCCTTTAAATTTTCAAGTAACATTTCATCAGTGAATGATACTTTACCAATTAAAGCAGCTACATTGCCATAAGTATCAGTACGATACTCAACACGTCCTTTTTTAACTTCTTCAACTACTTTTTTAACATCCATTGTAACTGTTCCAGTTTTAGGATTTGGCATTAATCCTTTAGGTCCTAATAATTTACCTATTTTACCTAAAAGTGGCATCATATCTGGTGTAGCAATCATTGTATCAAAATCAAACCAATTTTCTTTTTCGATTTTTTCAATCATATCAACATCACCAACATAATCAGCACCAGCTTCTTTAGCTATTTTAGCTTGTTCACCTTTAGCAATAACTAAAACTTTACTTTGTTTACCAGTTCCATTTGGCAACACAATGGCTCCTCTTAATTGTTGATCAGCCTTTTTAGTATCAAGATTTAAACGAAGCGCTACTTCTACAGAAGAATCAAATTTAGTTGTTGTAGTTTGTTTAACTAATGCTATAGCTTCTTCTTTAGAATAAGCTTTATTTTTTTCAACTAACTTAGCTACTTCGGTATATTTTTTTCCTTTTTTCATTTTCTAACCTCCTTATGTGGTATGTGCGGATCT
>CAOJZR010000121.1 GCA_948466105.1 uncultured Bacillota bacterium
GAAATCAAAATGAATAGTAATATTAAAGTATATATTACTAAAGTTGAAAATAATTCCAAAGGACCACTTATTCTATTATCAAGAAGTCATTATGGATTTGTTAAAAGATTATTTGAACTAGAAATTCCAGAGGTTAATGAAGGAATCATTTTAGTTGAAAGCGTTGCTCGTGAAGCAGGTGTTAGAACAAAGGTGGCTGTTTATTCTGAAAAAAATAATGTTGATCCGATTGGTTCTTGTGTTGGAGAAAAAGGTATGCGCATAAACAATATTCTAAAAGAATTAAATGGTGAAAAAATAGATATTATACCTTTTGATAAAGATGATGCCATATTTATTGAAAATGCTTTATCACCAGCAAAAAATGTACATGTGTTTATCACCGATAATAAAAAAAGAGAAGCTCTTGTTGTAGTTGACAATGAAAATCTGTCATTAGCAATTGGTAAAAAAGGTTTGAATGTTAAATTAGCAGCTCGTCTTACACACTATAAATTAGATGTTAAAACATTTGAGCAAGCTCGTGAGGAAGGAATTAATATAGTTGAATAAAGTACGAAAAATTCCTATGCGTACCTGTATAGTAACAAGGGAAAAGCTACCAAAAAGTGAGTTAATACGGATTGTTAAAACACCAAATGGCGAGGTTGTTGTAGATTTAACTTCTAAATTAAATGGTCGAGGAGCTTATTTGAAAAAGGATAACTTAGTTTTCCAAAAAGCCAAAATGTCTAAAGTTTTAAATCGACATTTAGAAACTGATGTTCCTGATATAATATTTGAAGAATTAGAAAAATTAAATTAAAGAAAAGAGGTGCATACTAATGATGAGTGTGTTAGAATATGCTCTTGATGTAAATCATAGCGTGGAGGAAATACTAAAAAAATGTAATGAACTTAATATAGCAGCTGAAAATGGTGACTATTTGCTTAATGATGAAGAAATCACAATTTTAGATAATAGTTTAATGGATACTCCTTATGAAGATGAAAAATTTGATGAAATTGTAGAGGAGATGATAGAAACTAAGAATATAAAGGTTGATGAAAATGCTAAAGCAAAACAAAAAATAGTTAAAAAACCAGAAAAAAGTAATAGAGTAGAGTATGCTAATAAGAAAAAAGCTATGTATAAAAACAAAGAAAAATTAATGAGTAATGATCATAATGATGACAATATTATTCTTTATAAAGAAACAATGACTGTAGGTGATTTAGCTAATGCTTTAAATGTAAATCCTTCAGAAATAATAAAAAAATTGTTTACCCTTGGAGTAATGGCTACCATTAACAACAGCATAAGTTTTGATGATGCTAGCCTTTTAGCGACAGACTATGATAAAGAACTTAAACAAGCTTCTAAAGTGGATGTCACTAATTTTGAAGAATATGAAGTTATTGATAAAGAAGAAAATCTTGAAGAAAGACCACCAGTAGTAACTATTATGGGACATGTTGATCATGGTAAAACCACACTTTTGGATACCATTCGTAAATCTAATGTTGCTAGTGGTGAAGCAGGGGGAATAACCCAAGCTATTAGTGCCTATCAAGTAAAATCTCATGATAAATTGATAACTTTTATTGATACACCTGGTCATGCAGCTTTTACTGAAATGCGCGCAAGAGGAGCTAGTATCACAGACATTGTTATTATTATAATCGCTGCTGATGATGGAATTATGCCTCAAACAGAGGAAGCTATTGACCACGCTAAAGCAGCAGGTGTACCTATAATTGTTGCTATTAATAAAATTGATAAACCAGGCGCTGATCCAGATCGAATTATGTCACGTTTGACAGAATATGGTTTGACGCCAGAAGAATGGGGGGGAGACACCCTAATTAATAAAATATCTGCAGTTACTGGTGAAGGCATTGAAGCTTTACTTGAAAATATTTTATTAATTGCTGAAATGCAACAATATAAGGCAAATCCTAGTCGTTATGCTATAGGAACTGTAATTGAATCACGACTTGATAAACATTTAGGTCCGATTGTAACTGCTATCATTCAAAATGGTACATTACGTTTAGGTGATCCGATCGTTGTAGGAACTTCATTTGGAAAAATTAGGACTTTAAAAAATGATAAAAATCAAGATATAACAGAAAGTTACCCTTCTCAACCTGTTGAATTTACAGGTATTAGTGAAGTTCCAATGGCTGGCGATCGTTTTATGGCTTTTGAAACTGAAAAACAAGCTAGAAATGTTGGTGAAACACGAAAAAATCAAGCTAAATTAAAAAATAGTAATCTTAATAAGCCTGTTACTTTAGATGAGTTATTTTCACAAATAAAAGAGGGAATTAAAGAAGTTAAAGTTATAATAAAAGCTGATGTTAATGGTTCTAGTGAAGCGGTTAAAAACTCTTTAGAAAAAATAGATGTTGAAGGTGTTAGAGTTAAAGTAATAAGAAGCAGTGTTGGGGCAATTACAGAAAGTGATATTGTGCTAGCAGGTGCTTCTAATGCAATTATTATTGGTTTTAATATAAGACCTAATAATAGTATTAAAGATTATGCTAAAGAACAAAATGTTGAAATTCGTCTTTATGATATAATATATAAAGCAGTTGAAGAAATGGAAGCCTCAATGCTTTGTATGTTAGATCCTGAATTTGAAGAAAAAATATTAGTTAAAGCTGAGATAAGACAA
>CAOJZR010000122.1 GCA_948466105.1 uncultured Bacillota bacterium
TATTCATTTTTTTAACCTCCAGTTTTTCCATTATATCACATATTTTAATAAATATAATGTCAAAAAAAGTTAATAAGTATTTTTAAATAAAAACTTAAATATTAACTATAGATAATATTTCAATTTGATTAGATAATAAATGTTTATCATTATTTATTTCTTTAGATAAATCTGTAGTTAAATATTTTTTTAAACTATCAGCAAAGATAGTAACAATATTATCATTATTATGAGCTTTCAATACTGCAGCAAGTAAATTGGCTCCACTAGATATACCTACTCCCAAACCAAAATTTTTAGCTAAAAGACGTGTCATATTAATAGCATCTTCATCACTAATTGAAACAATATCATCAATTAAATTTTTATCAACAATACTAGGTATAAAATCATCACCAATTCCTTCTATTTTATGATTACCTGTAGCTAATGAGTCAGACAAAATAGGCAATTGAGCAGGCTCTAAAGCTATAATCTGAGCACTTGGATAAGTTTCTTTGATTCTTTTTCCTACTCCCATTAAGGTACCACCTGTACCAATACCACTAACAAAGGCATCAATATGCTTAAGCTTATCTATAATTTCTAAACCTGTTGTTTGATAATGTATATCAACATTTTTTACATTATCAAATTGATTAGGTCGAAAACCATTTATTTGCTGTGCTAAAGCATCGGCTCTTTTAATTGCCTCTTTAAAGCCACCTTCTTCTTTTGACACTAAATACACCTTAGCACCATATAACTTCATAATAGCTATTCGTTCCTTACTAACCCATTCAGGCATAAAAATATAAACAGGATGTTTGTAATAAGCACCTATAGCTGCAAAAGAAATGCCAGTATTTCCACTAGTTGCTTCAATAATAGGCATTCCTTGTTTTAAACTTCCATCTTTTAAAGAACTTTTAATTAGATAATAAGCTAATCGATCTTTAATACTGCCAGTATAATTATAGTATTCTAATTTAGCATATACATTTACTATTTTTTCACAATGTTTTACTTTTATTTTTATCATTGGTGTTTTTCCTATTAATTTTTCTATATCCATATATTAACCTCTTTTCTTACTTTTATAATAAATGTATTACGCTCTTATAATGATAAGTTTTTTTACCTAGAAATTTGGTCTAAACTAATTTTAAGTATACATAATTCTTAATTAAACTAATTATAAACTTAAATTTTCACTATTTTAAAATAATCGCATTTGTTCATTACCTTTATTTTCCTTTTTATATGCTTTAATGATATCACTCATTTTATATAAAATACCATATTTATTACATTCAGAAACAAAAACTTTATATAATTGTCTATAATTTGGAACAACACAATTATAATTATTTTGATATTGTTTAATGTATTTTTCCTTAAGATCGCTAAAACATTGATCTAATTTATTAAAATAATACTCTCTTTGATTATCTCTTAACGTCATTTTCATGTAAGTATGAATAAATTTAGCGCCAGCAATACTTGCTAGTCTGATTAATTCTTTTATATCTTCTTCTTTATCTGTAATAAAAGGTAAAACAGGATTCATCATAATACCTGTAAATATTCCATTATCAGTTAGTTTTTTAATAGCTTGTAATCTCTTTGACGATACACAAACATTAGGTTCTAATATCTTTGCTAATTCATCACTAGGAGTTGTTATTGTAAATTTGACAATAACATGGTTTTTAGCATTTATCTCTTTTAGTAACTCTATATCTCGTAAAAGCAGATCACTTTTAGTATCTATAGCTACTCCAAATTGATACTTTGAAATAAGTTCTAAAGCTCTCTTGGTCTGTTTATACTTTAATTCTTGTGGGTTATAAGGATCAGACATTGAGCCAAGTCCAATAATACCTTTAATTCTTTTTTTAGATAATTCTTGTTCTAAAATTGTAAGAGCCTGTTCTTTGCCCCTAACAATATCAAAATCTTCTATATGATAGCAATTGCTTCGACTATCGCAATAAATGCAACTATGTGTACAACCATGATATAAATTCATATTATAATCAATTCCATACCAATCACTACCATACGTTACTTTAGTAAGAATCTTCTTAGCTTTTATAAATTGCATTTTAATAACACTTTTTCAAAAGAATTAGCATTTAAAATAGTATTAGATATAAATTGACCCTTATAAAAATTAGCCCAAGTATTAAATATACAAGGCACATTTTTGGCTTTATCTAATGTATCTATTTTTATAAAATTTATTTTTAAATTTTTTGCTTTTGAATAGTCTGCTAATTCTTTTACTTCATATTCTACATAAGGACAGGTTGGACTATAATAAATCGTAAAATCTTGACTATCTATCTTCATCAATCGCGCATTATCACTAAATTTAGGCGTTGCTTTAGAATCAAAAGCTAGTGCTAATAATTCATAATCACCAATCGTATCTACAACTTTAAAGCCATAATGAAGAAAAAATTTTTTTTCACTTAAAAAAGGTTGTTTCTTTTTAGATGTTAAAACACATAACCCACTCATCCCTTTTTCTTTGGAATCGTTTATTGCGTATTCTAAAAGTTCTTTAGCTATTCCTTGACCTTTAAAACTACCAGCAACCCATAAACAATAAATATA
>CAOJZR010000123.1 GCA_948466105.1 uncultured Bacillota bacterium
TTATATTTTATGTACCGTAATTCTTCACCTATTAGAAAAATCTTAAAAAAATAACTTTTCCATTAATTAGGAAAAGTTTTTTTAACCTTAAGAAACTGTATAGCCTTCAGCTTCTAATTTTTTAATCATACTTAATACTTCATCATCTGTATTATTATTTTCTTGAATATACAAATTAGCATCATAAGCCTTAATCCATTTTTTCAATTCTTTTTGAATAGTATTTGCAACTTCAATATCCCTAGCATCAATATTATTAAGCCCCCACTCTTCAAAATTGCTTTTTGCCATTTCTTTTGTAATACTAATTTTAGATTGATTATAAGACGCTTTCTTTTTACCAAAATAACCATTAGTAGCTTCAATATTAAGTTTTTTTTCAAAAGGTATTTTATTACCAAGATGTTCTATTTTTTCTTTAATTACCTCATCAGAAACATTTAAAATATAGTTATTATGCCATTTTTGAGGGAAAATATGCTCAATTTCCCATTTACCACTAATGACTTTTTCTTGATTATTATCAGCATAAGTCAAAATTAACAACAGCATTCTAACCATTTTTAAATTAGGTATTTTAAGCATATTTTTAAACTCTTCACTATCAATTTCTAATGAATTAAAATGAGGCTTATCACTAGTAATAATGTTAGAATTCAACTTCATAATATCACTTTTAACAGCATTAATAGTTGGATATCTTAAATAAGTAACTAACAAAAAAGCACAAAATCTTCTTAAAAATAATAAGAAATCATCTTCAAAATCATCTTTATTGCTATTAACTAAATAATAAGTAATAACTGGATATTTCCAAAACTCATTTGTATATACTTTTAAACAATCTAATATTTTTAATATATCATTATTTTTAGACCATAATTCATCTTCAATTTCAATACCATTATTTATAACTAACCATAAATTAAGAATTTTAGATAAATTACTAAGTAAATCATCAGCATATAAACGATTAAATTTAGAATCTAAAAAATATTTTCGAAGCCCAGGGGTTGTTGTCTTTTCATCACCTTCTAAAGCTCTTAAATAAAACATATAATAGTAAAATAATGATTGAATACTCTCACCAGCATTACCTGCATTTTCTTCTAGTTCTCTCCAACTATCAATAAAAGTTTGAACTTTTTCTTTATCATTTTTGGAAATATAATTATAAATTTTTGCTTTAAAAATATCTGCATCAGATAAAGGTAAGCCGCGATCATTTAATGTTGAAAAAATATTTAAAGCTGTATCCTCACTACCAGCTGTAACAGGTAGTAAAATGGCTTGATTTAAAATTGAAAAAATAAAATTATAAATTTTCATTGGATCTTCTTTAGCATGCAATTCATAAAGATAAATTAATCGTAGATAGTTTTTTGAATAATTATCTTTAGCATTTTCTAAAACCTTACCAGTTTCTAAAATATTTTTTAAAATCTTATTACCCGCATTATTTATAACATCAGAACGCAATAATATATCACTATAATTAACTTCGCCTGTAAACTTATCAGTTCGCCAAATGGTAGGTTCAATTTCTTTAATAAAATTATTTTCTTCTTTAGTTCGATTTTCACTATTGCCTTCAGTTAATTTAGTATAAATAGCCCTTAAAAGTAAGAACAAAGTTGTAATTCGCTGTTGTCCATCAATGATTTCTTGTTCTTTTACATCTTGTCTTTGATAAGATACGACACTACCCAAAAAATACGTTTGATTCATATCATCATTAGCGGCATTCGAAAAATTCCATAAATCATCAAATAATATATCGATTTGCTCTTCTGTCCAGTTGTAAGGTCTTTGATATTCAGGTATCACAAATAAACTATCTTTGCCACTTCTAAGCAAATCTTTAACACACTTTTTATGTACAGATATTTCTGTATTCATAATCTACCTCTTTTCTTAAATAAATCTATATATATTATACTAATTAAAAGGATAAAATACAAACATTATTAAACATAATTTTATTTAATATTCTAGTCATACTTTTTTTACAACTGCACTTTTAAAATTTTGGTTAGCTTCAGTGTTTACACCAATAAGGAAAATAGGCGTGATGCAAACTTCTTGATTTATGTTTAACACATCTATTGAAACAACTTGATTAGTTTTATTAAAATATGTTTCCAAAGTAGCACCACCAACGGCTTTTATTGAAGATAACTCATTACTATAATAAAATTCATTAATATTGTTTGATATTGAAACAATAGCAAAATTATTAAATAAATAATCGCATCCTATATTTCCAAATGAAGATGATTCCTTATCAGGTAAATCGAAATATATTAAATACAAATGTGATACTTGCCAAGAAGAAACTAAATTGCCAACTCAAATTATTAAAATTTTTAAAGTTTTATATGAGATTACAAATAATAAAAATCTCCCATCATTTGATTGCACTAATGATGAGTGCAATGGCAAATTAAAACCTACTAATCCAATGGATTTTTAACAATTAAAATCAATGTAATAAAAGTAACTATTTATGGTAAATCTCATTTAAGAGGCATAATTTATAGAGCTTTTTTATTTAAAAATAATCTTTTGATAATACAATAAAAAAA
>CAOJZR010000124.1 GCA_948466105.1 uncultured Bacillota bacterium
TTGAAACAACAGCTAATATGATTAAGGATGTAGCTCGAGAAGTGATGATTGATGAAATTTACACTGGTAAGGTTGTAAAGGTTGAGGAGTTTGGTTGTTTTGTAGAGTTATGGCCTGGTTGTGAAGGCTTAGTACATGTATCACAATTAGATAAAAAACGTGTTGAAAAGCCAAGTGATGTTGTCAGTGTTGGTGATGAGATTGTGGTAAAGGCTACAGGCTATGATAAAAAAGGTCGACTTAATTTATCAAGAAAAGAAGTTATGAAATAAAAAGTAAATATCTTTTTAACTTATAATGGAAGTATATGGGAAATCACTAAAAAATTAGTGATTTTTCTTATAAGTGGAAAAACAAGTTTTAGTGTAAAAGATAAAAATTTTGAGTATTGGTTTTATCTAGGGAGTAATAGTCAAACATTATTTCTAAATGAGATTAATCCATAAATCAAAAAAGATATAGACTAATAAAGATGAAGTAAAGGCATGAATAATTCGTCCAGCTAAAAAAGGCATATATTTTATATCTGTATCACTTAAAATACTAATTATCTGCATATGAACACTTAAGCCGCCGAAAGATATAATCATTGCTGAAAACACACTTTTAATTTTAAGTGGTATATCACAAATACTAATATATTTAAGTCCTTGGGTCATTTCAACAAAGCCATTTAGAAGACTTTGGTAAAAGTTATTTATATTTAAATTGTTATCAATAATAGTTGTGACTACTAAAAACATAGTAACAACTCCAAGAATTAGAAATAGTGTATTAATACCATTTAATAAAGCTTCACTAACTACGGTTCCAAAACTTTTTTGACTTTCCATCCTTTTTTTATGCATATCGTAAATGGCTTTTTTGATACTCACTTTTTCTTTTGATTCGCTAGTGGGAAAATAATTTCTAAAAAGAAGACCATTAATAATATTACCTAAATAATGACAAATAAGAATAAGTAATCCTACTTCTTTATTGTTTAAAAAAATTAAAGATAGGGTTCCTAAGATAAATAAAGGATTAGAAAAATGTGTAAAAATAAGAATTTTACTTGCCATATTTTTATCAATTTTGCCATCTAAATATAGTTTTCTAGTATATTTAGCATTACTTGGGAAACCAGTTATTAAGCTCATAATGAAAATAAAGGAACAAACTCCATCAGCTTTAAAAATTTTGTTCATAATAGGTTTTAAAAGTTCACCAACTAATTCGACGAAACCATAATGAATAAGTAATTCTGATAGAACAAAAAAGGGAAATAAAGATGGAAAAATATTATTTTGCCAAATAGAAAAGGAGAATTTAACTGATTCTAAGATAGAAGCTGATTTGGTTAATATTTCTAAAGCAATGCAAATTAAAATAATCATTATAAATATACTTATTAGAACTCTTTTCAATATATCACCTATTATATAATAATAAATAAAATGAAAGTTATGATATAAAGTAAATAATGATTATTTTTTCTTTATTTTTTTTTGAAATATAATAAACTATAAATATTTCTAGTATAGCCTTTACACTAATTGAAATATTAGCGTAGTAACTTGCAATAATTGCAATACCAATTACATTAAATATAATAAATAAGGCAAAAAGAAAGTTTTAAAAGTAGTTTAGTGAATATAATACTTAAGCTGTAACAGGTACTTTGGCTCGTCTAGCTATAGAAATATTAAAGTCTGAAATAACATATTAGCCCTTTTTTAAGTGATATTTTATTAATATTTAAAATATGATATACTACTATAGGTGATAAAATGAAAAAAATAAAAACAATAATTAAACAAAATAAGTATTTTTTATTAACCATTATCGCAGTTTTGCTTATTAATTTAATTGAACTACCTTTTTATATTAATACCCCAGGTGGTTTAATAAATGTAGAAAAAAAAATTGATATAACCTCTAATTATGATACAGCAGGCAGCTTTAACCTAGCTTATGTAGGAGAACTTAAAGCTACATTGCCAACACTTATATATTCCCTTTTTGACAAAAATTATGATATTATTAAAACTAGTGATGTAGTTGAAAGTAATGAAACTATCCAGGACGCTAGTTATCGTAGCTCAATGTTAATGAAAGAAGCCACAACTAATGCTTTATTAGTTGCCTTTAATGCTCTTAACATCAATGTTTCTATTGATAGTCAAAAAATGTATATAACTTATATTGATACAAAGGCTGAAACTAACTTAAAAATAAAAGATGAAATTTTAAAAATTGATAATAGATCTGTTTTTAAAAAAGAAGATATTGAGGAACTCATAAGTAAGAAAAATATTAATGATGAAGTTATGATAACTGTTAAAGAAAATAATAAAATAATTGAAAAAACAGCTAAAATTATTGATTACAGTGGTAAAAAAGTTTTGGGAATTATTATTTCTTATGATCGAGAAGTAACCACAGTTCCTAAAGTTGCATTTAAATTCAAAAGCAATGAAACAGGGCCATCTGGTGGTTTAATGATGAGTCTTTATATTTATAATAGTCAAATAGACGAAGATCTTACCACAGGAAAAAAAATCGTTGGTACAGGAACGATTGATATTAATGGGCAAGTAGGATC